>NZ_JAPVLS010000077.1:0-47710 GCF_027158125.1 Streptomyces sp. H39-C1 | reverse complement strand
CGCCAGGTCGTCCGTTGCCCATGTCGGTACAGGAGGGGACGTCGGCGGTGTTGGCGGCGACTTCGCCGAAGGCGGTGACGACCTGGGCCCGGGAGTAGGTGCCCTTCCACAAGGAGCCGGGGAAGTACCCGAAGGGCTGGTTGTCGTAGTACACGTACCAGTTGCCGCTGTAGTTGATGATGCTGAAGTTGGCCGAAGTGCCGGAGCGGACGGTCATGCCGGCCCTGATGCTGCTGGAAGTGGGCACGAAGCCGCAGCCGTTGTAGCAGGACGTCTGGTTGTTCACCCAGTGGTAGACGAACAGGTGAGGCTGGTAGTCGCCGTTGGTGACCGGGTCGACCATCCAGCCGATCTCGACGACGGCGCTGCGGTCGTCGGTGCGCAGGGCCAATTCCTGCAGCGAGTGGCCGGCGGTGACCTGGGGGGTGGCCTGGGTCATGGTGACGGAGGCGCCGGTGGCGCTGACCTCCTGCTGGCCCGAGACGTAGCTGAAGCACGAGCCGTACCAGCAGGTGGAAGCATTCGCGCTCTGGGCGGGGAGCAGGAGTGCCATTGCCAGCACCAGTGCCACACCGAGCGCGGTGAGTATCTTTCTCCGAGACATCGTCCGACCTTTCTGTGGGGGGCTGCCCGGGGCCTGATGTCCCGGGAGATGGGGGGGGAGTGGGTGGCCGGACCCGGTGTCAGCCGTCGCCTCGGGCGGCGGTGAGCAGCATGTCCAGCACGACGGTGCCGCTTGCGGCCAGACCGTCGTGCTCGTGGTCGCCCGTGACGACGGTGCGGGTGCTGCCGATGGCTGCCGCGGTGCGCAGCGAATCGCCCGCGTCGACGTACAGGTCGTCCTGGTAGACGACTGCGCAGGTGGGCACCTGATTGGCGGCCAGCAGCGCCTTGTCGTACAGCGGTGTCCACGACGTGTCCTCGGCCAGCAGTTGGGCCGTGTCGCGCAGCGGCCGCAGCGCGGGGTCGATGCGGAAGTGCCAGGGGTGGATGGTTTCGCCGGTGAACAGCAGCCGGGCGTGCGGGTCTTCGAGAGCGGCGCCGGCGTCGAACTGCGGGAACTCCGCGCGGACGCGTTCGGCCGCCCACGCGGTCGGCTGTCCGTCCTGGGCGTAGGCGGCCTCGTGCAGCACCGCGTACAGCGGTCGGGTCGCGAAGGACAGCAGGGACTGCACCTGGTGCTGGAAGGCGTCGGACAGTTCGGGGCCCCGGGTTCCGGACAGGAAGGCGCCTTCGAGGAGGTAGTGCAGGCGGGCCGCGCCGTCGATGGTTCCCAGCAGGATGCCCAGACTCTGGAATGCCTCGGCGGTCAGCAGCAGGCCGCCGGGCAGCACGACCTCGTGCTCCCTGAGGTGCCGGGCGATGCTACGGGCCCGTTCCTCGTCCTCGGGATAGCGGGCGTAGTAAGCGACGTTCTTGCGTTCCATGCGGGGGTAGGCCGCGCGATAGACGGTTTCGGCATCCGAGTCCAGCCCGGGCAGGCCGCCGACGATGAACGCCTCACGCAGTCCTTCGGGCGCCAGGCAGAGATAGGTGACCGCACAGAATCCGCCGAAGCTCTGCCCGAGCACGCTCCACGGCCTTCCGCCGGTCAGTTGGCGGCGGATCATCTCGGCGTCGCGGACGATGGAGTCGGCCCGGAAGAAGGGCAGATGCTCCGCCTGGTGACGGGCAGTGCCGCGCAGCGGGAGGGTCTGCCGGTTCAGGGGAGCGGAGCGTCCGGTACCGCGCTGGTCCATCAGGAGCACGCGGTAGTCGCGGGCGGCGCGGGCGAGCCAGCCGCCGGCCGTCTGGGTGTCCAGCGGCCGCGGGGCGGCGCAGCCGGGGCCGCCTTCGAGGTAGAGCAGCCAAGGCCGCCCATCCGAGTCGGCCCCCGGGGCGGTGACTTCGCGGGCGAAGACCTCGATGTGCTCGCCGTCGGGACGGTGGTGATCCAGTGGCACCGTGAAGACGTGCTCGGTCAGCCGAAGCCCGGCCTGCCGGTAGGCGGGCGGCTGCTCGGTCGTGGGTTTCTCGGCGGGCGGTCGGTGCGCGGTCATCGAAGCCTCATGGATATCGGGGGCAGGCGGCTGGGTCAGGCGGTGGTGCGGAAGCGGGGGACCGCGGCGAGAAGGCTGCGCGTGTACGGGTGCTGGGGAGTCTCGAAGATCTCCTCGCGGGTGCCGGTCTCGACGATCCGGCCGGCTCGCATGACGGCGATGCGGTCGCAGAAGTGCCGCACGACGGCCAGGTCGTGGGAGACGAACAGGTAGGAGATGCCGAGTTCGTCACGGAGATCGGACAGCAGGTTGAGCACCTGGGCCTGCACCGAGACGTCCAGGGCGGACACCGGTTCGTCGGCGATCAGGAGTTCCGGCCCCAGGGCCAGCGCGCGGGCGATGCCGATGCGCTGGCGCTGCCCGCCGGAGAATTCGTGCGGATAGCGATCCAGGTGCAGGCGTTCGAGTCCGACCTGTTCCAGCAGTTCGGCGGCCCGCTCGCGGCGTGCGTCGGCATCCAGGCCGGTGTGGACGCGCAGCGGTGCTGTGATGATCTGCGCGACGCTGCGCCGGGGGTTGAGGGAGGCGTAGGGGTCCTGGAAAATGATCTGGACGCGCTGGGCAAGCTCCGTGCGGACCGGTCCTGAGGCCGCCGTCACATCGGTGCCGCGGAACGCGACCGTGCCGGCGGTGGGCCGTATCAGGCCCATGACGACCTGCGCGGTGGTGCTCTTTCCACAGCCCGACTCGCCGACCAGGCCGAAGCTTTCGCCGGCGCCGATGGTGAAGCTCACGTCGTGCACGGCGTACGACCGGGGTGTCCTGTGCCACCGCAGCAGCGAACGAGGGGCGTAGTCGACGGTCAGTTCCTGGACGGACAGGATGTCGGCCCCGGTTGCGGCGGGCGCGGCAGCCCGGTTGCTGAGTGACACCGGTGTGGGGGCCGGCGGGGCAGGTGGCGTGGTCGCGGCGGACACCGTCGCCAGCCGAATGCCGGGCGGGGTGTCCATGGTGGGCACGGCGGCCACCAGCGCGCGGGTGTAGGGGTGCTGGGGGGCGGCCAGGAGCGCGTCGGTGGGACCTTCCTCGACCTTCTCGCCCCGGTACATCACCAGTGTGCGGTCCGTGGTCTCCGCGACCACGCCGAAGTCGTGGGTGATGAGGACCAGGGACAGGGACAGGTCGCGTCGCAGGTCGTTGAGGAGCGCCAGCACCTGTGCCTGGAGGGTGACGTCCAAGGCGGTGGTGGGCTCATCGGCGATGACGATCTCGGGCTCGTTCATCAGGGCCATGGCGATGCAGACGCGTTGACGCATGCCGCCGGAGAACTGGTGCGGGTACTGGCGGGATCTGCGGTCGGGCTCGGGGATGCCGACCCGGTCGAGCATGTCCACGGCTCGGGTCCTGGTCCGGGTCCGGCCGGCCCGCGGGTGGTGGAGCCGGTACATCTCCTCCAGTTGGGCACCGACGCGGTGGAAGGGACTGAGGGCGGCCAGCGCGTCCTGGAAGATCATGGCGATGCGGTTTCCGCGCACGTGGCGCATCACCGTCTCGGGCGCGTCGACCAGTTCCTCCCCGGCCAGTAGCGCACTGCCCGAAATGTGGGTGGTCGCCCGGGGCTGCAGTCCCATGAGGGCGAGCAGCGCCGCGGTCTTGCCCGAACCCGACTCTCCGACGATGCCCAGGGCCTCGCCGCGCTGAAGGTCGAAGGACAGATCCCGCACTGCGTGCACTCGGTTGCCGCGCGCCGCGAAGGTGACGTCCAGGCCGCGGACACGCAGTGCGGGTGGCGCCGCGACGGCCGGCGGAGCCTGAAGCGATGGCAGAGACATGGCGAACTCCCTGGTGGGCGCACGGAAGGAAGCGGAACGGCGGCGGGCATGGGCTGGGGCGGTGGGACGGCCCGGCTGGGAATCACGACAGGCGGATACGCGGGTCGAGCAGCGCGATCAGGCAGTCGGTGAGGGCGACGAAGACCACCACGAACAGCGC
The DNA here is from genome assembly GCF_027158125.1 of Streptomyces sp. H39-C1. Lineage (NCBI taxonomy): Bacteria > Bacillati > Actinomycetota > Actinomycetes > Kitasatosporales > Streptomycetaceae > Streptomyces > Streptomyces sp. H39-C1. The sequence goes on along the minus strand of NZ_JAPVLS010000077.1, from coordinate 43,739 downwards.
GGCGAGCAGTACCGTGCCGACGACGGTCGGCAGGTCGTTCTGGGTGATGGCGGTCAGGGCGAGCTTGCCGACTCCGTTGAGGCCGAAGACCGTCTCGGCGATCACCGACCCGCCCAGCAGCCAGCCGATCTCCAGGCCGATGAGCTGGACCAGCGGTGCCGCGCTGCCACGCGCGGTGTACTTCAGATGGGCCTGCCACCAGCCCATCCCCTTGCTGCGGGCGGTGCGGATGTACTCCTCGCCCATCGTGTCGAGCATCTGGGTGCGGGCGAGGCGGGCGTAGACCGCGGCACTGACCCAGCCAAGCATCAGCCAGGGAACCAGCATCCCGCGGAACCAGCCGGCGGGATCGTGCCAGGGCGAGGTGTAGCCGGGCTGCGGCAGCAGATGCGCCTGGTAGACCAGGTAGTACTGGACGGCGTAGCCGATGAAGATGAGCTGGACGCTGGCGCCGACCAAGGTGAAGGTGTTCAGAGCCCGGTCCAGCCAACTGCGCGGGAAGAGCGCCGAAAGGAACCCGGTGCCGCCACCGATGACGGCGAGCACGAGGACCGCGCCGAGCGTGAGGGACAGCGTGACCGGGAACGCCTGGCCGATCGCGGTCACCACGGGCTCGTGCAGGAAGTAGGAGTACCCCAGGCACGGTGCCGGGCAGGCCACCGGGGTGCCGTTGATGTCCTGCAGGGTGCGGCCGGCGACCAGCCCGCTGAGGTAGTGCCAGTACTGCGCCGGCACCGCCTGGTCCAGGCCCATTCCGTGCCGGATCGAGGCCACGGCGGCGGCGTCGCACTTGGCGCCGCAGGCGCTGCGTGCGGCGTCCTGCGGGCCGGCGTAGAACAGCGCGAACGTCACGGCACTGATGGCCACGAGGACCGCGAGGACTTGGGCGGTGCGCCGCACTGCGAAGGCGAGCATCTGTCGACTCCGTTCAGGCCACGTGGGCGCCGTTGAGGGGATTGCCGTTCGCCGCCCGGGGCAGCCGCAGGTTCACCCCGTGGATCTGGTAGCCCTGCGAGTACAGGTAGGGGATGACCGGGACGCCGGCCATGATCTTCTTCTCCAGGGCGATGTACGCGGCGGCCTTGGCGGAGGAATCGCTCAGGGCCGCGATGCGGTCGAACTCCGCGGTGTCGGCGGAGCTGTCGAACCGGGAGGAGTCGTACCAGGGGCCCTGCCGGGCGTCGAAGACGTTGGGCAGTACCGTCGACGGGGAGGGCCAGTCCGCTCCCCAGCCGGTCAGGAACATGTCGTACGGTGCGCCCTTGGCACCGATGGTGTCGTAGTACGTCGTCGCGTCGAGCGGTTTGGCCACGACATGGATACCGATCTTGGCGTAGGCCGAGGCCAGCACCTGCACCTGCTGCTGTCCGGCCCCGTCCCCGCTGCGGTAGGCATACACCAAGGTGCTGAGTTTCTGCGCCGAGCGGGCCAGGTACTTCTGGGCGGTGGCCACGTCACCGCGCGCCGGAGCGTGGAAGGTGTCGTAGTCGCGGTAGCCCAGCAGATCAGGGGTGGTGACGGTGGTGCCGTACTGACCTGCGAACGCACCGCCCTGCAGCTGCCTGAGTTGCTCCTTGGGGAAGGCGTACAGCAGGGCCGTGCGCAGATTCACGTCGGTGATGCGGGCTGTGTTGATGGCGAACCAGTAGCCGAAGATCCCCTGCGGCTGGTAGGCGATCGACCCACGGTCCGCGCGGTTGTTGACCGTGTCGTTCAGAGAGGGTGCGATGGCGTTGCTGAGGCTCATGGTGGTGGGGCCGTTGCCGGCGGTGGACAGCATCTGCTGGTCGATGTTGACCAGTTCCTTGCCGAAACCGAACTCGTAGGCGTCGGCGTACTGGTAGCGGATCGGGTCGGTGTCGGCCTTCCAGTGCGGGTTGGGGACGAGCTTCATCGACACGTTCTGGGTGTGCGCGGCGATCTGGTAGGGCCCGCAGGAGTACGGACTGAGGTCGTAGGCGCTGCCGGTGTCCTTGTCCTTGCGGACCGGGCTGGCGGTTCCCAGCGCGGCGGCGAACGGCACGTCGGACTGCGGCTTGGGGAAGTGGAACACGATGGTGGATGCGTCCGGGGTGACGATGGCGGGCATGTCCCCCGTGGCGGGCCCGGCGTACTTCTTCTGGGCGTCGGTGATCGTGCTGGTGCCGGTCAGCCACTCCTGCCAGTACACCGGGCCGTTCTCGAAACCCTTCTGGAAGGAGCGCTCGATGCCGTACCTGACCTGCTGGGCGGTGACGGCTCGGCCGTCCTGCCAGGTCGCACCGGACTTGAGGTGGAACGTCCAGGTCCTGCCCTCGTCCGATGCCTCACCGGTGTTCGTGGCCAGGTCACCGACCAGGACCCGCTGCCCGTTGATCACGGTATAGCCGGTGAGCTGCCGGTCCACCATGTTCAGTACGTCATAGCCCTGGGAGACGTACACCTTCTGTGGGTCGAGGTGGTCGTAGTCGGCGGTGTCCAACACGGTGACGGTCCCGCCCCGTCCCGCACCGGAGATGACCGGCGCCGGGCCATGGCTCTCGGCCTCGGTACCCATCCGCACCGCACTCTGGCCGGCTTTGATGGCGGGCGCTTTGCCGTGCTGGGTACCGGTGTTGCCGCCGGCGGAGCTGCAGGCCGAGAGCACGGCGAGGGAGGTGGAAGCGGCGATCGCTGCGCACAGGGCGCGGGACATGGTTCTCATCGCGGGAGTTCCTTGGAGGGTTCGGTTCACGCGGACTTGGGGTCGAGTGCGTCACGGACGCTGTCGCCGAGCAGGTTGAAGGCCAGAACGAAGATCAACATTGCTCCGCCGGGGAAGAGCATGTAGGTGGGGTCGGAGTAGAAGACCTGCCCGGCGTGGCCGATCATTCGGCCCCAGTCCGGGACGGGCTCGTTGATGCCCTGTCCCAGGAAGGACAGGGCCGCCTCGAAAGCGACGTAGGCGGGGACCGCGACGGTGATGTGCACGATCACCGGGCCCCACAGGTTGGGCAGCAGTTCGGTGAGCACGATCCGACGCCGGCTCATCCCCAGCGCCCGCGCGGCCTTGACGAACTCCCGTTCACGCAGGGACCGCACCACCGACCGCAGCACCATCGCCTGGGTGATCCACCCGAACAGCGACAGCACCAGGATCACTGAGGTGAACTGCATCCAGGCCGGCTCGTTCTGGTCCGGTGCGACCAGCCGGGAATTGATCACCGGGGTGAGGGCGATCAGCAGCAGCAGTGAGGGGAAGGCGAGCATCACGTTCGCGACGAACTCGAAGCCCTTCTCCACCACCCCGCCCAGATAGCCCACCGCGATACCGACCACCGCGCCGATGAGGCTGGTGATCAGCACGCAGGACACCGCGATCAGCAGTGAAGTGCGGATGCCGTACAGCAGTTGGGTGAACACGTCCCGCCCGAGCCCGGGTTCCAGGCCGAACCAGAAGCGAGCGCCGATCCCGCCGTTGGCGCCCGCGGGGTACCCGCTGTCGGTGAGCAGGCCGGCATCGTCCTGCCCGTAGTGCTCGGCGGGACTCTTGCCGTAGACCCACGCGATCACCGGGGCCAGCGCCCCGATCACGACCACGCCGAGGACCACACCCAGGCACACCATCCCGACGCGGTCCCTGCGGAACCGGGCCCAGGCCAGCCGGGCCGGGGACTGCCCCGGCCGCTCGTCGGCGTTGTCGGTCCCGTCAGGCGGAGCCGTCGCCGCCCGGGGTATTACGGCTTGCTGCGGATCGGACATGACGCCTCAATCACCAGGGTCAACACGGAAACTGCATGTAAGTGAGCGGATAATCTCACTTACATGTGGAGTTAAGTTAGGGCTCGTGGTCGGGGTCCGCAAGGCCTACCGACGGGTTGCTCGGCCTCGGTTGGGTCACGACGGTCCGGCCGGGCGCCGGAGCGATCCCGTGCCCGATGCGGCCACGGGGGAGGACTCGGGCGCGGCCGGGCCGGACCGGGAGGAGACGGAGTGTGCCCTCGGCCCGCTGGTCCAGTGGGTCCCGCTACCATGCAAATAGCCGTATTAATGGAGATATGTTCCCGGTCGCTGGGGACGCTCCGCGCACGCCAAGGGCTCCGGGGCAGTCACATCGCGTTCATGCGACCGAGAGCCGGTCGGCTCGTGGACGGCTCAAGCAGGTGCCCGTGCCGGGGGGCGTGATAGGACTTGTGCCGAGGGCGTCCGCCCGCGCGAAGCCAGGAAGGTGCGCATGCCCATCGGTGGTACGGACGACGGCGCGCCCGGCGACGCCAAGGGGATCGGGGAACGCGTTCAGTCCCTGCGGACCGGCCTGCGGCTCACTCAGCGCCAGTTGGCCGAACCCAAATACACTCCGGCGTACGTTTCCACCGTCGAAGCCGGAAAAGTCAGGGCGTCCGAGACAGCGCTGCGTTACTTCGCCGGCAAACTCGGGACCACTTATGAGCAGTTGGCGACCGGGGTCCCGGCCGAACTGCGGGCCGAACTGCGGGAGGGCCTCGCGCAGGCGAGCGGTCTGATGGACAGCGGCTCCAGCACGGATGCCGAATCGCTGCTGATCGGCCTCATCGAGCAGGCGCAAGCGCACCAACTCCACGACCTTGAATCACAGCTGCGGGTCTCACTCGGGCATTGCATGTTGCGGCGCGGCGCGCTGGCAGAGGGGCGCTCACAGTTCGAGCGGGCCGAAAGCCTGATGGCGGACGAGCCGCTTCCCTCGCGGGTCCGCGCGGTGCGCGGCCTGGCCACCGCCCACCAGTTGGAAGGCGACGTGCGCTACGCCTGCTACCTGCTGGAGAAGACCATCAACGAACTGAACGCCGAGGGCCTGCCGGACCCCGAGGCGTTGCTTCTGCTGTACGTCACCGTCATCACCCCGTACATGGACCTCGGGGCCTACGAGCGCGCCGCCAAGGCCGCCGGCCTTGCCCTCGACCTCGCTCCCCAGGTGAAAGACCCTGTCGCGATTGCCGGCCTCCACCGGTCCGTCGCCCGAACCCTGGCCGCCCAGGGACGCTACGAGGACGCGGAGAACTACCTGGTGAAAGCCCAGGAGCTCTACCAGCGGCGCGAAATCCGCTCGGAACTGGCGCTGTGCCACTGGATGCACGGCTATCTGCACACCCAGCACGGCCGCCTGGCCGAAGCGGAAGACGAACTGCGCACGGCGCGCGAGATGCTACGGGAGACCGGAGGAACGTTCTACGCCGTGCAGGTCGAGGTCGAACTCGCCGATGTCCGCCGCCGCCGCGGCCACGACACCGACGCCGAGCAACTCCTGCTCGACCTCCTCAAGGGGCTCGGACCAGGCCGGGGTGCCGTGCACGCGGCTGCCGCCCACCGGCTGCTCGGGCTGATCCACGAAGAACGAGGCGACACCGGGGGGGCCGAGCAGCAATACCTGGCCGCCATCCCCCTGCAGGAAGAAGCCGACGTCATCGGCGACCTGGCCGACACCTGCCGCCTCCTCGGAGATCTGCTCAACCGGCAGGGCCGCACCCAGGAAGCCATTGCCGTCTACCGCCGCGGCCTGACCCGTCTCGCCCGCCCGGGCACCGTGACCCTCGGTCCGGTTCCCGCCTTCCCGCCTCTGCGGACCCTCGGTGCCGACTCGATGTAAGCGGAGGCTCGTCCAGCGCATCGCCGACGCCTTCGCACTCACATCAACGACCTGCGCCACTCGGCGTCACCACCGAATGTGAGACAGAGCCGTTAAATTGACACACCCGTACGCCCTGCTGTGAGGGCCGCAGATGCGGGAGGGCAGGCGCTGCCACGCGCCTTGCTCGGCGGAGTGCCGGCGGTCGCGCGGCGCACTCCGCACGGAGCGCTGTGCGACGCGTCCGGCCAGGCCCGCCGACGGACTCCTGGCGCGCTGGTGCGCGGCGACCGGGGTGGTGAGGGGCTGCGCGAGCTCTCCTCTGTGCGTGCCCAATCTGATGAAATGAGCTTATTGAGGGCGTTAGGGGCAGGCGCTTCCGGGCACGCGAAGGGTGAAGCGAGTCGTATCGCCCCGGCATGCACCACTCATCAGCATGCACCCTTCGTCATACCCCAGGAGCTGTCCGTGTCTCCAGATCAGTTCTCTCCACGTCACCCCGCAGAGCAGTACCCGCAGCCGGAATTCGAGGAGCAGGATCAAACCCATCCGGGGCTGAGCGGAGCCATGGATCCGGAGCCTGACTACGGCGAGGACACCTATCGCGGCTCCGGCCGGTTGCAGGACAGAAAGGCTCTGATCACCGGAGGGGATTCCGGGATCGGTCGTGCCGTTGCGCTCGCCTTCGCTCGTGAGGGCGCGGACGTGGCAATCTCCTACTTGCCGAGCGAGGAGGAGGACGCACAGGAGACCGTCCGGCTGATCGAGCACGCGGGACGGCGGGCGCTTGCCGTGCCGGGCGACGTGCGGCAGGAGGACTACTGCGGCGCTGTAGTGCGCCGCGCGGTGGACCAGCTCGGTGGCCTGGACGTCCTGGTCAACAACGCGGCCTACCAGATGTCTCAGCCCGATGGCCTGTCAGCCATCGATACCGAGCAGTTCGACCGCGTCATGAAGACCAATCTCTACGCGATGTTCTGGCTGAGCAAAGCTGCCCTTCCCCATCTGGCTCCGGGGTCGTCCATTATCAACACCGCCTCCGTCCAGGCCTACCAGCCCAGCCCGCACTTGCTGGACTACGCCATGACCAAGGGTGCCATCGTCACCTTCACACAGGGTCTGGCTCAGCAACTCGCAACCGAGGGGATCCGGGTCAACGCGGTCGCCCCCGGTCCGGTGTGGACTCCTCTCATCCCCGCCACGATGTCCCCCCAGAAGGTCGCCGAGTTCGGCAAGCAATTGCCCCTTCAGCGGCCGGCGCAGCCGGCTGAGATGGCTCCCGCCTATGTCTTCCTCGCCTCTCAGGAAGCCGGCTACATCACCGGGGAGATTCTGAACGCCACCGGCGGCACCCCACTGCCCTGACGGGCAGCAGGTCGTTCTCGCCCGGTTGTGCCGGGTCCCGTGAGCGGTGTCGTGAGGCCCGTGACGGGGGTGATGTGTGGGAAGGGGAAGCCGGGGCACGCGGGATTTGTGTGGGTTGGCCCGCTGAAAGGTCGAACGGTGCTGAATTCAGGAAGAGAAGGCCGTGACGCCGGCTGGCGGTCTTCGGCTGTGGAATGGCGGAGCGGTACGGCCCCGGAAAGGTCGCGGCGCGGCTCGGACGGGCGGAGCCTGGCACAGGAGCCGTCCGGCGGTGGCGGTGGTGTGATGACCCGAGAGGCTGCGGTGAGCGTCACCAGCGAGTTGTCTCCGTGGGCGGGCAGGATCCTGCGATTGCCTGGCGTGTACAGCCCACAGGCCGACAGTTCGCTTTTGGCAGCTGCCATGGGGCGGGAGGGTGTCGGTGCGGGGATGGACGTCCTGGACGTGTGCACCGGCAGTGGGGCGTTGGCTCTGCATGCTGCTCGGCTGGGCGCCAGGGTGACGGCGGTGGACATCAGCCGTCGGGCCGTGGCATCGGCGCGGTTGAACGCATCGCTTGCCCGTCTGCCGGTCCGCGTCCTGCGCGGGGATCTGCTGTCGGTAGTGCCGGGCCGTTCGTTCGACGTGCTGGTCTCCAACCCGCCGTACGTACCCTCGGCCAGTGCGCAACTGCCGCGACGTGGTGCCCGCCGCGCATGGGACGCAGGTGTCGACGGGCGGGCCTTGGTGGACCGGATCTGTGAAGCCGCTCCTACCGCGCTGCGTCCGGGCGGCGTGTTGCTCATGGTCCATTCGGGGTTCAGCGGCCCGGAGGAAACGGTGAGCCGACTTGTCCGGGCAGGGCTGAGCGCTTCGGTCAGTGAGCGGGTGGCGATCCCCTTCGGACCGGTGATGCGCGGGCGACTGTCATGGCTCCGGGAGCGTGGTGTGGTGCCGGCCGGCACCGACAGGGAAGAACTGGTGATCATCCGTGCACACAAGGACTGAACAACCGCGCCGCGTGACCGTGGTGGACGGCGGCCCGATCCTCGTGGAGGGTCCCGTCGAAGTGATGACGGACGACGGGAAGCTGGTGGTCTCCGATCGGGTCGTCGTCGCGCTCTGCACCTGTCGGCGCAGCCGCATCCACCCCTGGTGTGACACCAGCCATCGCCGTCGGGAGCACATTCCCGCCGCGGCCGACACCGTCCGAGCCCCGGCGTGCGGAGCCGGAGCGACTTCCGGACGTGGAGTCGAAGGGACGGACGGAAGGCAGGACAAGGAGGGAGCACCGTGACCACTCGTCAGACGGAACACCTTGGCCGTATCACTTCGGAACCGAGCCTGCCTCCAGCACGCGGACCTCTCTCCGGCAGCGTTCTTGCCGCCCTGAGCGGCCGGCGTACGCCGTTGCCCTCCGAGGGCGAGATCCGTCAAGCCGATCCCTACGGCGATGATCTCCAGCTTCTTCTGTACGTCCTGTACGAACTGCATTACCGCGGTTTCGAGGCGGTCGACGAGGGCCTGGAATGGGACCCCGCTCTGCTGCGCGTGCGTGCAGCCGCCGAGGGCATCTTTCTGAGCGCCCTTCGCGCGCACACCTCAGGCGGCAGCGACGTGCGACAGACGGTGGACGCGCTGCTGGTGGAGCCGGTGGAGGACAACGGCCACAGCGTGAGCCACCACCTGCAACGCGAGGGGGAGCGCTGGCAGATTCGGGAGTATGCGGCTCTGCGCTCGCTCTACCACCTCAAGGAGGCGGACCCCCACCTGTGGGTGGTGCCGAGGCTGCGGGGGCGAGCGAAGGCGGCCATGGTGGCCATCGAGTTCGACGAGTTCGGTGCCGGCAGGGCGGAGAACATCCACGCGCAGCTGTTCGCCGACCTGATGGCCGACCTAGATCTCGACACCGCCTACGGGCGCTACCTCGAGGAGGGGCCCGCTCAAGCGCTGGCCACGGTCAACCTGATGTCCCTGTTCGGACTCCACCGATCCCTGCGAGGTGCGCTGGTCGGTCATTTCGCCGCAGTGGAAGTGACCTCGTCCCCGGGATCCCGCAGGATGGCGAAGGCGATGAGACGCGTCGGAGCAGGTGCCGCCGCGCAACGGTTCTACGACGAGCATGTGGAAGCCGACGCGGTCCATGAACAACTGGTCCGCCGCGATGTGATCGGCGGACTTCTCGAGGACGAGCCGTACCTCGCACCGGACATCGTTCTGGGTATCGAGGCCACCGGGCACCTGGAGTACCTCCTCGCCGACCATCTTCTGTCCGCCTGGCGGGACGGAAGTACCGCCCTGCGCACACCGCTCGGCGGAGCAACGCGGCCTGTGCCGGACGGAGCCCCGCCACCGGAAGTCGCGCCTCAGCACTGAGCCCGACCGGAAAGTGCGCCCGCCGGCAGGGCACCCATGATTCACCGTAGTGAACGAGGAGTTGGCCATGCTGCCACCCCGCCCACGCGACAGACCGTTGGTCATTCTGGCGAACTTCGCCTCCGACACAGCCATAGACCTTGAACAGAGCGCGATACTCCGGCAGTGGTCGCTCCAGGCTCCCCGTGAAATCTGGCTTGCGCGCCCAGGGGATGTGCTGCTCACCCCGGTCCCGCTGTCGCCGGCATTCATCCGCTACGCCTGCTCCGTGCTGGACATGCCGATCGACGCGATCAGCATCCTCACCGTTCCGGATGTCGCGGGGGCGGCGATGGCCGACACCGTGCGGTCCACCCGCGCGCTCACATCGCTGCGCGACCTCGTTGCACAGCGGCCCGGATACCGCCTCTTGCCCACTGCTCTGGACAGCGCGACGGTGGCACTCGCGGCGGAGCTCGACATCCCGATCTCGCCCTACGATCTCAGCACTCGGGCGGCGGGCCCGGACGCTGTTGCTGTCACCGCGCTCCTCAACACCAAAGCGGGTTTCCGGACCGCAGCACAGGATCTGGGGATGCGGCTGCCCGACGGACAGCTCTGCGATGGCTCGCGGCTCCCGGCCGTGGCCCGCGAACTCATCGGCGCCTACCAGGACATCGTCGTGAAACCGGACCGCTCCGCAGGTGGCCACGGTCTGCGGTTCATCAGTGGCAGAGATCTGCCCCTGGCCGCGGAACCCGCCGCCGGCCAATGGGTGGTCGAGGAATACCTCGCCCACTGCAGATCGGTCAGCGCCCAGTTCCATACCGGGGAACAAGAGCCCCGCATGCTGTTCAGTGGAGAGATGAGCACCCGCGACGGTGCCTTCACCGGCTACCGCTCACCACTGGCCGACGTGCCCGAATACACCGTGAAGAAGCTGGAGCGGTGGGGCCTCGATCTGGGCGACTACCTCGCCGCGCGAGGCTACCGAGGCCCCTACAGCATTGATGCCTTGGTCACCCGGCAGGGTGGGCTGTACGCCACCGAGGCGAACGTGCGGCGCACGGCGACCACGACCCCGCACGCCATGATCACCCGGCTGCTTCCGTCCTCCCCGACGCCCGCTTGGCTGATGGGGACTCGTCGCGCCGACCGCGTGTACACGTTCCCCGAGGCTGTAGATCTCCTGGCGGCAGCGGGCCTGGCCTACGATCCCGGCACCGGTGCAGGTGTGCTGCTGTACGCGGACGACCCCGCTGACGGTATGAGCTGGCGCTATGCGATCACTGCGCCAGACCCCGACTGTGTCCGCCAACTCGACCGTCAGTTCGCCCTGCTCTTCGCCCCATCCCGTGAGGACGGGGATCAGTGAGCCGATCCGGCTCAGGTCCCGAGCATGACGGAATGGGTCCTGGCCGGCCAGCGGTTTGGGCTCTGCGGCGGATCGCACTCCGGTGGACGTCCAGGTGGCACCTCCAGCCTCCGCTCCAGGAACCTCAACCGCAGGCTCGTCAGCTGCCATCGCTGTATCCCACGTCGGACCGGCTGACGACTGCCAGAAGGTCGACGTCGAGGTTCCCCTGGGACTGGTACCGGCACGGTCCCCATGTCGCTGCGCCACCCCGAATGGCGTCACCCAGGATGCCGGGCTCATCGACGGACGCGACGATCGGCGGGGACCGCCGGACAGAACCGAGCGGCTCCAACCACTCGCGATATCAGGAGGCAGACATGCCGCAAGGTTCCACCGCCAAGGGGAAACGGCAGAACGAGCGCATCAAGGCCGGCTCGACCAAGCGGGGCGTGAGCGCACCACGCACCAAGAAGGTCACCACCCGCGCGGTGAGCAAGGATCGCGCTCCGGTGAGTGCGGCGCGCACCATCGCTCGCACCTCGCACAAGAACACCCCCGCGGCGCGGCGCAGCGGCCTGAGCTCCCACACCGGGCCGGCCAGCCGCACTTACGACCAGCTGTACGCAGAAGCCCGGCGTCGCCGCATCGAGGGTCGTTCCTCCATGCGCAAGGCCGAACTCATAAAGGCCCTCGGCCGCTGATCGCAGCGTCGTCAGAGCACCGTCGCTCCTGACGGTCATCGCGGGCTGCTCTGAGGAGGTGGGCGGGTCCGGGCTTCGCCGCCCGGGCCCGCCCACCTCACCTCTCTATCAGCTCGTGATGATCCATAGGGGGATTCCGGGCGCCCGCCCCGCCGCTGGCCCGGGATTCGGCGGCGTTCACATCTCAGCGACGTCTCGGCGTGTGGTGCATGACTGGAGGCACGTTCTCATGTTGAAGGCCATCGCAGATGCCCTGCGAAGCATCGGTTCAGCCATCGCCACTGTGGTCTCGCTGCCCTTCCGCCTGATCGCCAGGCTTTTCGGCGGCGCCTCGGACAGCGCACACGGCCGCCATTGACGTCGCCTTCCGCAGATTCAGCCCCTGCGATCCGAGAGCGGCTGGGGTGGCCTGGTGACCCCAGGACCATCCGTCTCCCGGTCACCGCACCGGAGCTTCCTTTGGCGGACCCTTGTGAGGTGGTGGGCTGGGGCTGGTCGTAGCCTGCTGCTATGACTGAGGCCCCGATCCTGACTCCCTCCGAAGCCTTCGAGCTGCTGCTGGCCGGCAACCAGCGTTTTGTTGCCGGCGAGCTGCAACACCCCAACCAGGACGCCGCGCGCCGCGCTGAGACCGCGGCCGGCCAGCGTCCGTTCGCCGTGCTGTTCGGCTGCTCCGACTCCCGTCTGGCCGCAGAGATCATCTTCGATCGGGGCCTGGGTGACCTCTTCGTGGTCCGTACTGCCGGCCATGTGGCGGGGCCGGAGGTGTTGGGGAGCATCGAGTACGGGGTGAGTGTGCTGGACTGCCCGCTGGTCGTGGTGCTGGGCCACGACTCGTGCGGTGCGGTCGCGGCCACCCGTGCCGCCCTCGTCGACGGCCTGGGGACCACGGGGTATGTGCGTGACGTCATAGAGCGCGTCACGCCGAGCGTCCTGGCCGCCCGCGCCGCCGGGCTCACCGGGGACGACGACTTCATCGCCGAGCACGTACGGCAGACCGTGGATCTCCTCCTGGACCGCTCGCGGGTGCTCGCAGACGGTGTCGCCACCGGACGGACCGCCGTGGTGGGGCTGTCCTACCGGTTGGCCGACGGCAGTGCTCGACGCCTCGCAGCCCGCGGCCTGCCGACGGAAGCGATTGCCACGGGGCCAGGCGCCTGAACGAGCACCATCACCGGCACGTCGTGTGCGTCCGGCGGCCCCACAGCCGCCGGACGGCCCGGTCCCCGACGCCGACCCGGAAGCGGCCACACAGGACCGCTTGATCTGCGCGATCGGGGTAGGCGCGTGGTGTGCTGAGGATGCTGTGGGTCGCGTTGCTGGGTTGTCTTGCTGTCGCCGGTGCCGCTTTGGCGCTGGTGGCCTCGCCGTGGTGGTGGTTTGCCGGGGGACCGCTGACGGCTTTGCTGGTGCTTGCGGTGTGGGATCTGGTGCAGCGAAGGCATTCGGTGCTGCGGAACTATCCGGTGCTGGGTCATCTGCGGTTCGCCCTGGAGGGCATCCGCCCTGAGATGCAGCAGTACTTCGTGGAACGCAACGTCGACGGCAGGCCGTTCGACCGGGACACCCGCAGCATCGTCTACGAGCGTGCCAAGGGAACCGACGCCGAGGAGCCCTTCGGCACGGAGCAGGACCTGTACGCGACGGGAAGCGAGTTCCTGGTCCCATCGATGGCCCCGCACCCGGTGCGTACGGATGTGCCGCGGGTGCGGGTCGGCGGCCCGGGCTGCAAGCAGCCCTACGACATGGCGTTGCTGAACGTTTCCGCGATGAGTTTCGGCTCCCTGTCCTCGAACGCGATCCTCGCGTTGAACACCGGTGCCGCGTTGGGCGGTTTCGCCCACGACACCGGTGAGGGTGGCCTGTCGGAGTACCACCTGCGGCCGGGCGGGGACCTGGTCTGGGAGATCGGTACCGGGTATTTCGGCTGCCGTACCGATCAGGGCGGCTTCGACCCCGCGATGTTCGCCGACAAGGCCGCGCACGAGCAGGTCCGGTGCGTGTCTCTCAAGCTGAGTCAGGGGGCCAAGCCCGGAATCGGCGGGGTGCTGCCCGGCACCAAGGTCAACGCGGAGATAGCCCAGGTCCGAGGCGTCCCGCAAGGCAGGACCATCATCTCCCCGCCTTACCACCAGGTCTTCTCCACCCCGCGCGAACTGGTTGCCTTCGTGGCCCGGATGCGGGAGCTGTCCGGCGGCAAGCCGACCGGGTTCAAACTGTGCCTCGGCTCCCGAAGCCAGTTCCTGGCGGTGTGCAAGGCGATGCTGGACGAGGGCGTCACACCCGACTTCATCATCGTCGATGGTGCCGAGGGCGGGACCGGGGCCGCGCCCCTGGAGTTCGCCGACAATCTGGGCATGCCCCTGACGGACGGCCTGACCACGGTCCACCAGGCCCTGGTCGGTACGGGCCTGCGGGACCGGATCAAGATCGGGGCCAGTGGCAAGGTCGCCACCGGCAGTGACCTGGTCAAGCGTCTCCTTCAGGGGGCCGACTACACCAACGCCGCCCGGGCGATGATGTTCGCGGTGGGCTGCATCCAGGCCCAGCGGTGCCACACCAACACCTGCCCGACCGGGGTGACCACCCAGGACCCGCGCCGGGCACGCGCCCTGGACGTCGGCGACAAGTCCCGGCGGGTCCAGCGCTTCCAGGAAGCGACCGTCAAGAGCGCCCTGCAGATCATGGCGTCGATGGGCGTGGACGAACCCTCAGGCCTGGCCCCGCACATGCTGCGCCGCCGCATCGACTCCGTCATCGTCCGCTCGTACGCCGAGCTGTACCCGCCCCTGGCGCCGGGCGAGCTGATCCACCAGGCGCCGGAATTCTGGGCGGCGGACTGGAAGGCCGCGGACCCCGACCGCTTCACCGTCTGACCCGGCTGGCCCTGCCGGCCCGTTTCCCTGCTCGACCGCCTGACGAACCGGAGGATTATTCCGTGGCACGCACTGTGGCCCGTGTGATCATCGACGCCCTGCAGGAACTGGAGGTCGGTCACGTCTTCGGCGTGGTCGGCGACGCGTTGAACCCGCTGACCGACGCCATCCGCACCACCGATGGTCTGGAGTGGGTGGGGTGCCGCCATGAGGAGGCCGCCGCGTTCGCCGCGAGCGCGCAGTCCCAGCTTTCCGGGACTCTGGGTGTGTGCATGGGCACCGTCGGGCCGGGCGCGATCCACCTGCTCAACGGCCTTTACGACGCCGCGAAGAGCCGCACTCCCGTGCTGGCCATCGCCGGACAGGTACCGCTGGCCGAAATGGGCAGCGACTACTTCCAGGAGGTCGACAACGACCTGCTGTTCCGCGACGTCGCCGTCTACCGCGCCACCGTCACCTCACCCGACCAGATGCCCCGTCTCCTGGAGGCGGCTGTGCGCGCCGCGGTCGGCCACGGCGGGGTTGCGGTCCTGACAGTGCCCGGCGACCTGGGCGACCAGGAGCTGACGCAGGACCGTCCCGCCCGCTTCCCCCGCACCCGCCAGCTCACCCGCCCCGATGAGCCCGGCATCCTGCAGGCGGCCGAGATCATCAACGCCGCGTCCAAGGTGACCCTGCTGGTGGGACGCGGTGCCCGCGACGCCCGCGAGGAAGTCCTGGCACTGGCCGAGCACATTGGCGCGCCCATGGTGCTCACCCTCAAGGCCAAGGAGGGCTTCGAGGGCGACAACCCCTACCAGGTCGGCCAGACCGGCTTGATCGGCAATCCCGCCGCGGCCGGCGCACTCGACGAGTGCGACACCCTGCTCATGCTCGGCACCGACTTCCCCTACCGCGACTGGTACCCCACCGGCTGCCGCGTCGTCCAGATCGACACCCAGGAACAGAACCTCGGGCGGCGTGTACCCATCGACGCAGGACTGGCCGGCGACACCGGCGCCACCCTGCGCGCCCTGCTACCTCACCTGGACGCCAAGCCCGACCGCGCGCACCTCGATACCGCGCGCAAGCACTTCGCCACCTGGCACGATGGCCAGCAGCGCCTGGCCGAACCCGCGCACGACACCAAGCGCTGGACCGGACGGCTGCGCAGCGCACTGGACAACCCCGACCACGACATCCGGCCCGAAGCTCTGGCCGCCGCGGTCGACGCGTGCGCCGACGACGACGCGATCTTCACCTCCGACACCGGTATGGCCACCGTGTGGCTGTCCCGCTTCGTGACGATGCATGGTGACCGCCGTCTGATCGGGTCCTACAACCTCGGCTCCATGGCCAATGCCATGCCCCAGGCGCTGGGCGCACAGCTGTGGGCACCGGGCCGCCAGGTCGTCGCGTTCTGCGGCGACGGCGGACTGAGCATGCTGCTCGGCGACTTGATGACCATCAAGACGTATCAGTTGCCGGTGAAGCTGGTCGTCTTCGACAACCGCCGTCTGGGCATGGTCAAACTCGAACAGGAACAGGCCGGACTGGCCGAGTTCGGCACCGAGCTCGACAACCCCGATTTCGCCGCGGTCGCCACCGCCCTCGGCCTGACCGGCATCCGCGTCACCGACCCCGGCACCCTCACCGACAGCGTCCGCCGCGCCTTCGCCACCCCGGGGCCGGTCCTCCTCGACGTACTGACCAACCCGCAAGAAGTCGCCGTCCCCGGCAAGCCCACCGTCCAGCAGGGCTGGGGCTTCGCCATCGCCAAGGTCAAGGAACTCCTCCAGAGCCACGAGGGCTGACCACCAGGAGCACGGTAACGGGGTCCCTGCAGCCCTCTCTTCGGCCACCAGCAGACGCTTTCTGCAATGAACCCGGTGCGGCTTTCGTCCGTGCGCGACACGCGCCGAAATGCATCTCGGAACAGATGTTCGGCGTGCGGCGGGAATGGCTGGGGTGATACCGGGTATCCGCAGCTTCAGCACGCCAGGCAGCCACCACACTCCGGGAGTCAACTCATGGCCACTGCATCCGCAGCGATAGCCTCCCCGGCCACTCACGTTGCGACGGTGGCAGATCTGCCTTGGGTGGAGGATGCCGGGAAGGTCGCTCCGAAGGACGCCTGCACGTTCTCAAGCCGCTCATGGCGCAGCTGGGTGAGCGCGACCTGCGCATCCTGCAGATGCGTTTCGGCGACGAGATGACCCAGGCGCAGATCGGCGTCGAGCTCGGCATCTCTCAGATGCACGTCAGCAGACTCCTGACCAAGGTCCTGGACCGCTTGCGGCAAGGAATGCTCGCAGAGGCCACCACCTGATTCCGCTCCCGTAGCCGCGAGATCACGCAGGCCCGCCCCGCATCGCGCGAGGCGGGCCTTTCGCTGCACGTCTGGAAGGGTGCCGAGGGGGAAGTCGACCGGTTGGCCGTGATGTCTTCGCGGTGGGTGTGTGGCAGGCCGCCGGGATCGCTCTGCAGTGATGACGATGCCCCGCGGGTCGCAGAAAGCAGAGGGCAGATCATGTCGTCGATATCCGGGCCCGCGCAGGACCCGGTCGAGATACCACCAGCACAAGGCCTGTCGGGGCCGGCGGCGCTGAATGTGCGGGGCATGCGGCGCAGGTCCTGGTTCGTCGCCGGATTCACCTTCACCCTGGGGGCCTTCCTGGCGTGGCAGGTCGCGCAGGCGGTGCTCCGGGCCAGTCAGGTGCTGCTGCTGGTAGTGCTGGCGTTCTTGCTGGCGGTCAGCCTGGAACCCTTGGTCGGGTGGCTGGTGGCGCGGGGGCACCGGCGCGGGCGCGCGGTGCTGATCGTGTGCGCCGTGTTGCTCCTGATCGTGGCGGGCCTGCTCGCCGTGGTCGTCCCCCCGGTGGTCACCGAAGTGGAAGCGCTCATCCACGCGGTGCCGGGCTGGCTGCAGCAATTGCACGACCACCAGTCGACCCTGGGCCGCTTGGAGGACCGCTACCACCTCACGGACAAGGCCAAGACCCAGATCGGCTCCGGCGGCGGATCCAGCATCTTCGGCGGCCTGTTGGGCGCCGGCCTGTATGTCGTCAGCGCCCTCACCGCGACTGCCGTGGTCGTGACCCTGACGGTGTACTTCATGGCCGGCATGCCTGCCATCAAGCGCTTCTTCTACCAGTTGGTCCCTGGCAGCCGCCGCGCCCGCACCCAGGAGATCACCGAGGAGATCCTGGTGCGCATCGGCAGGTTCATGCTCGGCAACGTGGCCACGTCCGCGATTGCCGGAGTGGCCACGTTCGCGTGGTGCGCTCCGATGAGCGTCCCGTACGCGGCGGCACTGGGAGTGTTCACCGCGGTGATGGACATGATCCCGATGGTCGGCTCAACGATCGCGGGTGTGGTCGTGAGCCTGGTGGCGCTGTCGGTGTCCTGGCCGGTCGCGGTCGCCACCGCGGGTTTCTACATCGCCTTCCGCCTGCTGGAGGACTACCTGATCATGCCCCGGGCGATGCGCTACGCGGTCGACGTCCACCCCCTCGTCACCGTGGTCGCGGTCCTCGCGGGAGGAGCCCTGCTCGGGATCGTCGGAGCACTGGTCGCCGTCCCGGTCGCCGTGGCCATCAACCTGGTCCTGGACGAAGTCGTCTTCCCCGAACTCGACGCCGCCTGAGCGCAGCAGCCCCACCCTGCACGAGGTTGCCTCAACCGGTCACCCCCGCGGGGCCACAGACAGGCGGAGTACTTCGGTGATCCTGCCGTCCTGCTCGGCGCCGCCGGCGCCGCCGGCGCCGAGAGGGGCCGGCGGCCGGCCGACCCGATCGTCGGTCTCCTGATCACCGCCGCGATCCTCATGGTCCTCAAGGACGCCGCCCGGGAGGTCTTCCGCCGCCTGATGGACGCTGTCGCCCCCGCCCTGATCGAGACCGCCGCAAGCGCCCTGCGGGCCGTGGACGGCGTGCGCGACGTCGGGCAGCTGCGGATGCGGTGGATCGGCCACGCCCTGCGCGGCGAGGCCGACATCGTCGTCGACCCGCACCTGACCGTGGTGCAGGCACACACCCTGGCGGTCGCCGCCGAGCATGCCCTGATCCACGCCGTTCCCCGGCTGACCGCCGCCACCGTGCGCACTGACCACACCCCGGGCAGTGGCGACCCGCACGCTGTCCTGGCCCACCACGCGCGATAGCGCTCGACGGTCCCGGCTCTGGCGGCCGGAGTGTGATACCCCGACACTGAGTACCCGCCCGGGGTATGGTCAGAACGTGGCGCCCCTCGGTAGCGCCCATGGTCTGAGAAGGGAACCGGCAGTGGCAGGCATCGGACGGGCGCGCAGGCGGGGCATCGCCCGGCTGCTGACGCTGTGTGCGGTGCTGCTCGGCCTGTTCCTCATGCACGGCGCACCGGCCACCGCGGCCGAAGGCTGCCACGGAGCGATGACCGCCACCTCCCCGACACCGCACCGCCATGCCACCGCCGCGATGACGTCCACGGTTCCGGCAACTATGACGACGGTGACGACGCCTCCAGCGATGGCACATCCCGACGTACCGCAGGCGTCGAGCGGCGCGATGTGCGTCTCGACTCCCGCTCGGGACCGGAACCCGCTGCCGATGGGCGGGGCCCTGATGGCTGTCGTCGCGGTGCTGGTGGCCGGCTTCCTCTCGAACCGTCCGGTGTCCCTGGGCGGGTCGCGGCGGCGCGGACCCCCGCCACCGGGCGGGCGAAGTCTGCTCCTGACGGTGTGTATCGCGCGGACCTGACAGGACCGTGCCGGAATCCGGATCTTCGACCGGGCCCGGCGAGGTGGCCTGCTCACTCCCGCGCGCCCGCCCGGCGTGGTGCGCCCACTCGGAAAGACCACCGCAATGACTGCTTCCTCCCGTACCACCGCGCGCCGACGTGCCCTCGCGGCCGCCGGCACCGCAGCCGCCCTCGCGCTGACCCTGGCCGCCTGCGGGTCCTCCAACGACTCCTCGATGCCCGGCATGGACCACGGCGCCAAGCCCTCCGCGTCATCCTCAACGCAGGCCACACCCCCGATGAGCACCATGCCCGGCATGGGCACCAAGGCCGACGGCGACGGCCTGTCCGACACGAAGGACGGCTACCGCCTCACCAGCCAGGACACCACCCTCCCGGCAGGTCAGCAGGCCGCGTACCGGTTCACTGTCACCGGTCCGGACGGCAGGCCCGTCACCGACTTCGCCGTCGAGCAGACCAAACGGATGCACTTCTACGCCATCCGCTCGGACCTGACCGGCTTCCAGCACCTCCACCCGACGATGGCCGCTGACGGCACCTGGACGGCCGACCTGGCCACCCTCGCGCCCGGCACCTGGCACCTGTTCACCTCCTTCACCCCCAGCACCGGAACAGGCAAGGGCACAGCGTTCGTCCTCAGCCGCACCGCCACCGTCCCCGGGGCGGCGACGAAGACCTCGCTGCCGGCGGCAACCACCTCCGCCGAAGTCGACGGCTACACCATCACCGTCAAGGGCTCCCCGATGGCCGGCATGGAACACCCGCTGACCGTCAACATCACCCGGGGTGGCAAGCCCGTCACCGACCTCCAGCCCTACCTGGACACCTACGCACACCTCACCGCCTTCCACGAGGGCGACACCGCCTTCGCCCACCTCCACCCGACGACCAAGGTCAACGGCGACCACGGGGGACCGGAACTGTCCTTCCACGCCGAACTGCCCACGCCCGGCAACTGGCGGCTGTTCCTGCAGTTCCAGACCGGCGGAAAACTCCACACCGCCGCCCTGACCCTGAACGTCGGCTGAACCCTTGCGGGGCGCCGCCACACGGCGGCGCCCCGCGCTCACCCACCCGCTGCGCGACCGCGGAGGCGGAGCGTGTCGGTGGGCCCCAGGCCGTACTCCTGTCGGAAGGCTTCAGGAATGGTCCACGCCGTACTGCACGCACGGTCGATCGCCGGTTCGATGACCTGGGAGATCACCTGGGCTCTGATCCTGGGCTTCGCTCTGTCCGCCGTGGTCCAGGCGGTCGTCCGCAAATCCACCGTCGTCTCACTCCTCGGCGACGACCGCCCCCGCACCCTGGCCATCGCCGCCGGCCTCGGCGCCGCCTCCTCCTCGGGCTCCTACGCCGCCGCAGCAGGGGGGCCAGGGTGCCGAACTCGTGTGCGGGGGCGGCGATGCTCAGTACGGCGCCGGTCATGCCGGTGAGGGTGCGCAGCAGGCTGTGGACGCCTTTGAGCGAGGGGTGACGTCGTGGGCGGCGATCGAGTGTGCGTCCGTTGTCGGAGCCGAGGCGCCGGGCGATCTTCCATGGCTCCGAGAACACCCACTTCAGCAGCAGCGGCGCTCCCCGCGCGATTGTCAGACCCTGCGTCTAGCGTGGGAACGGAGTCGGGTCACGTCGTCCACGACACAGGAGTCGATCGATCATGGCTGAGTTCCCCGAAGGCGCACCCTGCTGGGTGGACGCGATGTTCTCCGATCTGGAGGGCGCGAAGAGCTTCTACGCCGACGTACTGGGCTGGACCTTCGCCGAGTCCAGCAGCGAGTACGGCAACTACACGCAGGCCTACTCCGACGGCAAGGCTGTCGCGGCCGTCGTGCCGCCGATGCCGGGGCAGGAGGGCCAGTCGCAGTGGTGTCTCTACCTGTCCTCGCCCGACGCGGCGGCTACCGCGGAGAAGATCAAGGCAGCGGGTGGTGAGCTGTTGATGGAGCCGATGCAGGTGGGCTCCTTCGGCACGATGGCTATCGCGAAGGAGCCGAGCGGCGCGGTGTTCGGTGTCTGGCAGCCGGGTGATCACAAGGGCTTCGAGAAGCTCGGCGAGCCGGGCTCGTACTGCTGGGCCGAGTTCTTCTCGCGCGACGTGGCCAAGGCGGACGCGTTCCTTCCGCGGGTCTTCCCGTACGGGACCCAGCAGATGGACCTCGGCGATTCCCCGGAGGCGGCGGGGATGGACTTCAAGGTCTTCAGCCTTGGCGGTCCGGAGAACCCGGTGCTGGGCCGGATGAACATGGGTAGTGATTTCCCGCCGGAGATCCCCTCCTATGTCCAGGTCTATTTTGGCGTCCCGGACTGCGATGAGGCGGTCGCGAAGACGACCAAGCGCGGCGGCAAGCTCCTCTTCGGGCCGATGGACAGCCCCTTCGGCCGCTTCGCGGCGGTGTCGGACCCGCAGGGCGCGGCGTTCGCCGTGATTGACATGTCGAAGACGGTCGGCGAGATGCCGAAGTTCGCCTGACGGGAGCCCGACCGTCCGAGGGGCGGGGTCGCCGCAGGGCCGGTTGCTCGTCGACCGCGACGGCACTCTAAGCGCCAGCGGATCAACGGCCTACTGGTCGGGGTGGCCCGCTCCGCAAGGGCTGAATACGGTGCGTCGCTGAGGAGCGCAGTGCTCAGCGTTCTTCGCGCTGGACGAGTCGGTAACGGTTGCCTGGAGTGGTGCCCTTTTTGGCGGTTGCATGCTGCTGTCGATGCGTGGTGGAGGCGTTGACGAGGGCGTTGACCAGCGGGTTGCGTGAGCGCAGCCGTCTGAGTACGGCGGTGGAGTAGCCCACGAGTGCTGTGGCGGCCGCCAGGGTGGAGCCGGAGGCGACTTGGCTGAGAACCAGGCGTAGTTCGGGCGCCGAGAATCCTGGTTCGTCGCCATGGCGGCCGTGCGCCTGCGCCATTGCCTGGACGCTGGCCATGGCGGCGTGGAAGGACGGATCCTGTTCGCGCCAGTCACTGAGCAGGGCCTCGGAGATGCCTGCCGCTGCGGCACACGCCGCCGGGGGCAGACCGAGTGCTGCCGCTCGGATGGCATCGGCCCGGCGGAGGGCATTTTCCTCGGAGAGCACCGCCGTCCCGTGGAGGACCGAGACGAGCGTGTGGTCGATCGTCTCGGGGGGCGTGACGAGGCCGGCCACGACGGAGCGGGCCCACCCGTCATGGTTGCTTGACTCACCCTGTGGGTATGCGGCCAATTTCCTCGGTCCCCCTGTGGTTCTGTCCGTGCGATAGGTGTCCGTCCGGTTCAGGCCGCCACGACGGTTGTACGATCGTCGGTTCGAGCGGTGAGGGAGGCGGAGGATCAGCGCACGAGCAGGATAGCGGTGGTGGCGCGGTCGGTGAGTACCAAGCCTGCGGCCCACAGTCTCGAAGTGCAGGGGGTGGCGAGGATTCATGCTGGGGGAAGGCCGACGACCCAGGGCGCAGCACAGGACGCCGACGGCGCAGGCGGCGGCCACCGGCCGGTCCACCGGGGCGTCTGCGGCCAGTACCCGCGCCGACCACCGTCCCTCCGCGGCCACCTAAGGAACCTGGCCGACCAGGGTGAAGCCCAGCATGGCCAGCGCCGTCACCCAGGCGCCGGCGGCGCTGACCGCGGCCGAGGCCAGCGACCACGCAGCGGAACGGGGCGGCAGTCTGCGTCCCGTCCAGGGCGCCGCCAGCGCCAGGATCGCGCCGAACAGCAGCGGCAGGCCGATCCACACGGTCTATGCCTCCGGGTGTCCGCGCAGTAGTTGCTCCAGCAACTTCTCGTCCTCGGCCGGTAGTTCGGAGACGAACCGGGCCAGGACCGCCGCCCGGTCGCCGCCATGCTCCAGCAGATCGCGCATCCCCGCGGCGGCGTGCCCGGCCTCGTCGCGTACGGGTGCGTACAGATAGCCGCGGCCGGCCTTCTCGTGGGTGACCAGTCCCTTGTCGTGCGGCCGGGACAGGATGGTCAGCACGGTCGTGTACGCGGGGTCGCCGGTTACCTGCTCGCGCACGACTCCCGCGGCCACCGGCTCCCCGACCGCCCACAGGGTAGCCAGGACCTCGCCCTCGAGCTCGCCCGGCGCACGCCGCCCCGCCGCCGCGTTTCTCCGGTCGCCCACGGTGTCCGCTCCTTCGCCTGACAGCGGACGAGCACTTGGGAGTCTCACATTTTGCGCGAGCGAACCCGGTTCGACGGGGGGTGGGGCACGTTCGACTACACCCTTGTAGACGGATGGCTGATCAACCTCTATGGTTAGCCGAGCCTTGCCTAAGCATGAGGGCAGGTTCCTTCGCGTCCGCCCGTTGCCATGGAGTAGGTATGTCCAGTTCCCAGATTGCCTTGCTCGGCGCGGTTGCGGGGTTCACGATCTACCTCGGGCTTCCGCTGGGCAGGTTGCGCAACGCCGCGCCGCGCTTGAGGGCTGGACTGAATGCCGTTGCGATCGGTGTCCTGGTGTTCCTCGTCTGGGACATCCTGACCCATGCATGGGAGCCCACGGACGCGGCGCTGAGCGACAAGCACTGGGGTACCGCGCTCGTCGGCGGAACAGTGCTGGCGGCCGGGCTGGCGATCGGACTCGCCGGATTGGTGCACTACGACCGCTGGGCGGCGGCACGGCGAGCCAGGTCCGGGCTCCCGCACGGACCCGGCGCCGCGGATACCGCCGAACTCGCCCCCGCCAAGCGGTCGCAGGCCGGTGAGCTCGCTTTGATGATCGCTACCGGTATCGGTCTGCACAACTTCGCCGAGGGGCTGGCGATCGGCAACTCCGCGGCGCAGGGCGAGATTTCCCTGGCGGTGCTGCTGGTCATCGGCTTTGGCCTGCACAACGCCACCGAAGGGTTCGGCATCGTCGCTCCCCTGGCGGCTGAGGGTGAACGCCCGACGTGGTCGACGTTGCTCTGGCTGGGTCTGATCGGCGGTGGGCCGACGTTCCTGGGCACCCTTCTTGGCCAGCACCTGGTCAATGACACGTTGTCGATCGCGTTCCTCGGCCTGGCCGCCGGATCCATCCTCTATGTCGTCATCGAACTTCTCGCGGTGGCCCGCCGTGCGGCGGCGTCGAAGGAACTGACGACGTGGTGCATTCTGCTCGGCCTGCTCCTCGGATTCGCGACCGACGCCGTGGTCACCGCCGCCGGGGTATGACCCTTCGCTAAGCATCCGGGCCCGGTAGCAGGAGGGTGAATGCCGTGGGGTCGGTGGCACTGACGGTGAGCCGTCCGCCCGCCGCCTCGGCCAGCTCCCGCGCGACCGCCAGGCCGATACCGCTGCCGAACCCGGTGGTGGTGCCCCGTTCGAAGGCGGCCCGCGGGGCGATGCGCAGAGTCCCTTCGTCCGTGACATCCACGGCGATCGCCCCGGTCGCTTCGCGCACGGTGATCAGCACGGTGCCCCGGCCGTGTCGCAGTGCGTTGTCGAGCAGGACGTCGAGGACCTGGTCGGTGGTGCGGCCGGGGAGACGAAGGGGGCCGGCCCCGGAGTGGACCGCGACATCCAGGCGCCGCCCCGCGTCGGCGAACGCGCCGTGCCAGCGGCGTTCAGCCCGCGCGCTGAGTTCGGCGGCGGTTTCATCGGGCGTGGGGACCAGCTCGCCGGAAGGCGCGCCGGCCAGGCGAAGGACTTCGTCAACGGTTCGCTGAAGATGCTGCGATCGTTCCAGGGCGTCCTCGAGTGCCTGCCGCAGGTCCGTGTCGGGGGACCGGGTCGCGTCCAGGGCGGTTTCGAGTCCGAGCTGCAGTCCTGCCAGTGGGTTGCGCAACTGGTGAGAGGCGTTGGCGCTGAAGTGCCGTTCGCGCTGCAAGAGCGTGGTCAGCCGCGCGACCATGGTGTCCTGGGCCGTGGCCAGCTGATCGATCTCCACAATGCCGCAGCGCCCCGCGCGCGCGGTGAGATCACCGTCGGCGACGGCCCGCGCCGTGGTGGACAAGGACTCCAGCGGTCGGCTGAGTGCCCGTGCCTGGCGCCGGGCGACAGCGATCGCGGCGCACAGGGCGAGAAGCACCACGCCCAGGAGCGCCAGCCAGGTCAGCAGGATGCGGTGCCATACCTCCGAGGTCGGGGTCGTGGCGCGGACGACGCCGATGACCTGTTCCGAGGTCGAGACAGGCACGGCGACGACCAGGTCACCTCCGGAACTCCCGCGCACCACCACTCCACGGGCCGCGCGCCGCGTCACGTCATCGGCCTGCGCGGAACCCGAGCCCGAGCGCAGCCGCATCGTGAGGTCGTACACGCCCAGCTTGCCCTCCGTTTCCGGTGCGGGCAGTTCCACCTCGTCACCGGCCGCGAACTGCGGTCCGACGCGGACGGCGGCGGCCAGCGCTGTCCTCTCCAGTTCCCCGCGCTCGTCGTCGAAGAAGGACCGCTGGATCACTACCGCCAGGGGGACGGCGAGCAGGACGAGGGCCACCAGGACCGCGGCGACGGCCACCCGGACCACATGTGCTCTCATATGCCCATCATGGGCGCCGGTGGCTGCTGCGGCCCGGTTGTGCGGGGGCGGGGGCGAGGTTTTGCCGTCGTCTAACCCTCATTGCGCCGGGGTTTTGCCGCCTGGTCCCTAGCGTCGTGGTCATCGCAGTCATCCCCCTGTGGAGGCCATCATGACCTTGCGAGGCTCCCTCACCGTCACGGCTGCCCTGTTGGCTGCGGTGGCGATCGCCGGATGCGGCGGCTCCGGCGGCGCCAAGGGCACGACCAGCGTACCCACGACCGCCGGCCCTTCCACCGCCTCCAGCCCCGCCGCCCCAGGCGCTTCCTCCGGCAGCCAGACACCGGCTCCGGTGGAGTCCAATCCGCCCGGTGACATCCCCGACAACCAGGCGTACGTCGCCTACGCCCCGGCTGGAGGCGGCTTCCAGGTCAAGGTGCCCGAGGGCTGGGCCCGCACCCGGACCGGCACAGTGACGGTCTTCACCGACAAACTCAACCGCATCGAGGTGTCGCAGAGCGCCGCCCCGACCGCCCCCACAGTGCAGGCGGCCGAGTCGGCGGTCGTGCCCCAGCTGGCCCGGGAGGTCCCCGCGTTCGCCCGGGGATCGGCCTCGCTGGTCTCCCGGCAGGCCGGTCAGGCCGTGCTGCTCACCTATCAGGGCAACTCCGCTCCCGACCCGGTGACCGGCAAGGTCAGCCGGGACGCCTTCGAGCGGTACGCCTTCCACCAGGGCAGCCGCGAGATCGTCATCACGCTGTCCGGTCCCGTCAATGCCGACAACGTGGACCCGTGGCGTCTGGTCACCGATTCCTTGCGGTGGCAGTGATGAGCGGAACCGCGCCCGCCCCGGCCAAGGACGAGGACAAGGGAAAGGGCAAGGACGAGCCCCACGTCCTCGACGCACGGGACCTCTACCGGTTCTTCCGCTCCGGGGAGGAGGAGACCCTCGCCTTGCGCGGGGTCAGCCTGCACGTCGGCCGAGGGGAGACGGTCGCCGTCGTGGGCCCCTCCGGATCGGGAAAATCCACCCTCCTGGCATGCCTGGCAGGGCTGGACGAGCCCGCCGGCGGGGTGGTGCATGTCGGCGGTGAGCGCATCAGCCACCGTCCGGAAGCCGAGCGGGCCCGGGCGCGGCTCCGCCGCATCGGCGTGCTGCTGCAGTCCGGCAACCTCATCGCGCACCTCAGTGTCCGCGACAACATTCGCCTCGTCCATATGGCAGCGGGACGCAGCCGAGGTCCGGCGCCGGACGCCGACCGCCTCCTCGAGCAGGTGGGCCTCAGCAGCCGGGCACGGGCACTGCCGCACGAACTGGCCGGCGGTGAACTGGCGCGTGCGGGACTGGCGGTCGCCCTGGCCAACGACCCGGACATCCTGCTCGCCGACGAGCCCACCGGTGAACTCGACGGACAGACCGAACAGCGGGTACTGGCCCTGCTCAGGGACCGTGCGAAGGACGGACGCGGGGTCCTCGTGGTCACTCACAGCCCCGAGGTCGTCAGGATCGCCGACCGGGTCATCGGTCTGCGCGACGGAAGGATCGAGTCATGAACGCCCCGACCGTGGCCCAAGCCCCGGCCGCCACGGTACTGGTGAGCTGCCAGAACGTCGCCCGGACCTTCGGCAGGGGAGCGGGCGCCGTGGTCGCGGTGCACGGCACCTACTGCCTGGTGCGCGCGCACGACCGGATCGCTGTCATGGGCCCCTCCGGGTCCGGGAAGTCCACGCTGCTCCATCTGATGGCCGGCCTGGAACGGCCGACCGGCGGCACGGTGACCTGGCCCGGCCTCACCATGGACGGTGGACTGCGCGCACGGGACATCGGGGTCGTCTTCCAGAGCCCGAGTCTGATCAACAACCTGGACGTGGCCGAGAACGCCGGTCTCCCGCTGGTCCTGGCCGGCAGGCCCGAGGGCGAGGCCCGGCGGCGGGCACTCGAAGCCCTCGACCTCGTGGGAGCCGGCGATCTGATGGGCAAGCTTCCCCAGGAACTCTCCGGCGGCCAGGCCCAACGGGTCGCCATCGCCCGTGTGCTGGCGCTGCGGCCCCGACTGGTGCTGGCCGATGAACCCACCGGTCAGCTGGACCGCGTCACCGGCCGGCACATCGTCGACGTCCTGCTGGGCGTGGCCGACCGGATCGGCGCCGCACTGGTCGTCAGCACGCACGACCCCAGCGTCGGTGAGCGGTTCCCGGCGCGCTGGACCATGTCCGACGGCCGGCTGACCGTTCCCTTCGACTCCGGTCCGCCGACCGCGGGCGACACCGGCCGGGGAGGCACACCATGATCGTCACCTGGTCGGCCGGCCTGCTGCGGCGGCGTGGCGGCAGATTGCTGGTCACGGCGCTGGGCATCGCGCTGGCCGTGGCACTCATGTCCGCGCTGGGTTCGTTCCTCACCGCGTCGAAGTCGACCATGACGGCCCGCGCGGTCCACTCGGTCGCCGTCGACTGGCAGGTGGAGGTGCAGCCCGGTGCCGATCCCGCCACCGTACTCGGCACGGTCCGCGCCGCTGCGGGTGTACGGACCGCGCTGCCGGTCGGCTTCGCCCGCAGCACCGGCTTCCAGGCCACGGTCGCGGGTTCGGTACAGAGCACCGGCTCGGGGGTCCTGCTCGGTCTCCCGGAAGGCTACCGGTCCGCGTTCCCGCGCGAGATACGGCAGTTGACCGGAGCAGCCGACGGCGTGCTGCTGGCACAGCAGACGGCCGCGAACCTGCATGTGGCACCGGGCGACACGGTGCGCATCGGCCGGCCGGGCGCGAGCCCCGTGTCCGTCACGGTGGCCGGTGTCGTCGACCTGCCGCAGGCGGACTCGCTGTTCCAGAAGGTCGGTGCCCCGCCCCAGACGCAGCCCTCCGCGCCGCCCGACAACGTCATCCTGCTTCCGGCCGCCCTGTTCAGCACCCTGACGACCCCGGTGAAGGCCGTGGACCCGGCCGCTGTCACCACCCAGATCCATGTGTCCCGCGACGCGCGCCTGCCGCAGGACCCCGCCGCCGCGTACTCGGCGGTCACCAGTGCGGCGCACAACCTCGAAGCGCACCTGTCCGGCGGAGTACTCGTGGGCGACAACCTAGGCGCCTCCCTCGGCGCGGCCCGCCAGGACGCCGTCTACGCCCAGATCCTCTTCCTGTTCCTGGGCGCCCCCGGAGCCGTCCTGGCCGCCCTGCTGACCGCGGCACTGGCGGGTGCGGGAGCCGACCGCCGTCGCCGGGAGCAGGCACTGCTGCGCACCAGGGGGCTGCGCCCCCGCCAGGTGGCCAGGCTCGCCGCGGTGGAAGCGGGTGTGGTCGGTCTGGCCGGCGGCGCGGTTGGGATCGGAATTGCCGCGCTGACCGGGCGGCTGGCCTTCGGCACCGCGTCGTTCGGCGCCACCACCGCTTCGGCCGCCACATGGTCCGCCCTCGCCCTGATCCTGGGACTCGTCATCGCAGCGGGCGCCGTGCTGCTGCCCGCTCTGCGGGATCTGCGGGCCGGCACCGTGGCCGAGGCACGGCACACAGTCAGGCACGGCCGCAATGCACTGTGGATGCGGTGGGGTCTGGACGTCGTATTGCTGGTGGTCTCCCTCCTGATTTTCCGGGCGTCCAGCCGAAACAACTACGCGCTGGTACTGGCTCCGGAAGGCGTGGCCGCCATCTCGGTGTCCTACTGGGCCTTCCTGGGCCCGGCCCTGCTCTGGCTGGGCTCCTCGCTCCTGCTGTGGCGGCTGGCAACGATGGTTCTGGCCCACGGCCGCCGGCCGTTGGTCCGGCTGGTCAGGCCGCTGACGGGAACGCTGGCCGGGGCGGCCGCAGCGAGCATGTCGCGCCGGCACCGTCCGCTGGCGCGGTCCATGGTGCTGCTGGCGCTGGCGGTCTCGTTCGCAGCCTCCACCGCGACCTTCAACGCGACATACCGCCAGCAGTCGGAGATCGATGCCCAGCTGACCAACGGCGCGGACGTCACGGTCACACAGTCACCGGGTTCCACCACCGGACCCGGCGGCGCGAGCGCTCTGGCCTCGGTCGCCGGAGTGCGGCATGTGGAGCCGTTGCAGCACCGGTTCGCGTACATCGGATCCGATCTGCAGGACCTCTACGGAGTGCGGCCGTCCACGATCGCCTCTGCCACCTCCTTGCAGGACGCCTACTTCTCCGGCGGCAGTGCGCAGAGCTTGATGCAGCGGCTTGCCGCCCGGCCCGACTCCGTTCTGGTCAGCGACGAAACCGTGAAGGACTTCCAGCTCGCCCCCGGCGACCTGCTGAATCTGCGCCTGCAGGACAGTCGCACACAGCAGTTCCGCACCGTGGCGTTCCACTACGCGGGCATCGTGAAGGAATTCCCGACCGCCCCCCGCGACAGCTTCTTCGTCGCGAACGCCGACTACATCGCCAAGGCCACCGGCAGTGACGCGGTCGGCGCCTTCCTGGTCGACACCGGCGGCACCCACCAGAGGGACGTGGCCGCGAAGCTGCGCAGCGAACTCGGCACCAGGGCGAGCGTCACAGACGTCACCCAGGCACGGACCGCGGTCGGCTCCAGCCTCACCTCGGTCGACCTCGCCGGACTGACCCGGATCGAACTCGCCTTCGCGATCCTGCTGGCCGCGGCGGCAGGCGGCATCGTGCTGGCTCTGGGCCTGGCGGAACGCCGCCGCACCTTCGCCATCGCCACGGTGCTCGGGGCCTCCAGACGACAGCTGCGAGGGTTGGTGCTCAGCGAAGCCGCCGCCGTACTCACCGGCGGAGTGCTCGGTGGCGCCGTCATCGCCTGGGCGTTGTCGCAGATGCTCGTCAAGGTACTGAC
This sequence comes from Streptomyces sp. H39-C1, assembly GCF_027158125.1. Lineage (NCBI taxonomy): Bacteria > Bacillati > Actinomycetota > Actinomycetes > Kitasatosporales > Streptomycetaceae > Streptomyces > Streptomyces sp. H39-C1. The sequence goes on along the minus strand of NZ_JAPVLS010000077.1, from coordinate 13,632 downwards.
CGGGGTCTTCGACCCACCGCCCAGCACGGTGGCCGTGCCCTGGCAGTACCTGGGCCTGACCCTGCTGATCACCATGACCGCGCTGGCAGCCGCTGCCCTGGCCGCGGCCCGTGCCTCCCACCGGCCGGCTGTCGAGGAGCTGCGGGAACTCTGACGGCTCACCCGGCCGGCGGGGCAGGCGCCACGCTCTCCCTGGTGTCTGCCCTGCTCCTGCCTGCCCGACCCCTACGCTTCGGAGCATGCCCATGGCCACCGCATCCGACCGGCCCGCCGCTCTGGTGATCGAGGACGACGAGACCATCGGACGCCACCTGCACACCGGCCTGCTCGGTAACGGATACAGCGCCAGCTGGTGCCGCACCGGGACTTCCGGGCTGAGCGCAGCGCACAAGGCTCTCCCCGACGTCGTCCTCCTGGACCTCGGCCTGCCCGACATGGACGGCATCGATGTCGCCCGCAGCCTCCGCGCGGACCACCCCGATCTGCTCATCGTCATCCTGACCGCCCGCTCCGACGAGATCGATGTCATCGCCGGCCTGGACGCGGGCGCTGATGACTACCTCGTCAAGCCCTTCAGCCTGACCGTTCTGCTCGCCCGGCTCCGCGCACACCTGCGCCGACGCCCCACCACAGCGCCGGAGGGCCCGGAGTCCCTCGTGATCGGTCCTTTGACCCTGGACATCGCCGCACGGCGCTGCCTGCTCAACGGAGTGGAAATCGTGCTGCGCGCGAAGGAGTTCGAACTCCTGACCGTACTGGGCCGCAACCAGGGCGCGGCCGTGTCACGGGAGGACCTGATGGCGCAGGTGTGGGACGAGAACTGGTTCGGCCCCACGAAGACCCTGGACGTCACCATGGCCTCATTGCGACGTCGCCTGCACCATGCCGCTGCCACCGCCGCCGCCCCGACACGGCCGCTGGAGATCACCACGCTCCGAGGCCACGGCTACCGGCTCGAAAGACCGGAGGAGAGCCTGTAGCGCCCGGCCGACGGCGGCTGGGAAGGACAGTCAGGTTCTGTTCAGGTGCGTCGTGCCAGCCTCGCGCCATGACGATCACGACGGAATGGTCCGGGGCCGCGCCCACGCGCCGCCAGATGTTGAACAAGGTGCCGGAGGTCACGATCTACTTCTGGGTCATCAAAGTGCTCTGCACCACCGTGGGCGAAACGGCAGCGGACTTCCTGAACAGCAATCTCGACCTCGGCCTGACCAACACGACCTACATCATGGCCGGCCTGCTGATCATCACGCTGTTCTTCCAGTTCATGGCGAAGAAGTACCTGCCCGCGGTCTACTGGATGGCGGTCGTTCTGATCAGCGTGGTCGGCACGCTGGTCACCGACAACCTCACGGACAACTTCGGCGTTCCCCTCGCGACCACCGCCGTCCTGTTCGCTATCGCGCTGGCCGCCACCTTCGCGATCTGGTTCGCGAGTGAGAAGACGCTGTCCATCCACAGCATCGTCACGGTCCGGCGCGAGGCCTTCTACTGGGCGGCCATCCTGTTCACGTTCGCCCTGGGTACCGCCGCGGGCGATCTCACCGCGGAGCAGCTGGGCCTGGGCTACTGGGTGTCGACGGTCGTGTTCGGGGCGCTGATCGCTCTTGTCGCACTGGCGCACACCGGCATCAAGCTGAACGCTGTGGTGGCCTTCTGGATCGCCTATATCCTGACCCGCCCCCTCGGCGCCTCACTGGGCGACTACCTCTCGCAGCCCGGTGACGAGGGCGGCCTCGGCCTGGGGACGGTCGGGACCAGCGCGCTCTTCCTCGTGACGATCTCGGCTCTCGTCGCCTTCCTGTCCTTCACCCGTAAGGATCAGACGGATCCCGGAGCCGCCGAACCCGTCGCGCGCGACCTCGTCCGGGGTGCCTCCGAGGGCGGGTGATACTGACCCCGTGGCTGTTCACACCCCTTCCCACCGCGACGCGCCGTCCGAACGCCGGGCCGAGCCGGCCGAAGAACCCGGCGCGCGGTCCGGCCCGGCCGTGCGCAGGACGCGGCCCCTGGTGCTGGTCGTCGAGGACGATCACGCGCTGAGGGACGTGCTGGCCCGAGGCCTCCGCGAGGAGGACTTCGAAGTGGTGACCGCCGCCGACGGCCGCAGCGCACTGCGAACCCTTGCCGCCACCGGCCACGCGGACGCCGTGGTGCTGGATGTCGGCCTGCCGGACTCCGACGGACGCGACGTGTGCCAGGCCATGCGGGCCCGCGGCCTGGTCGCACCGGTGCTGTTCCTGACCGCGCGCGACGGACTGACCGACCGACTGTCGGGCTTCTCCGCGGGAGGCGACGACTACCTCTCCAAGCCGTTCCACATGAGCGAGCTCGCCGCGCGACTGCGGGCGGCCGTGCGGCGCACCGGAAGCGAACGCGTGGTGCACGGCGCCGGGGTCCGACTCGACCCGGCACGGCATCTGCTCGAGGTGCGCGACCGCACCGCATCCCTGACACCCACCGAATTCCGTCTCCTGGCCTGCCTGATGGCCGAGCCCGGCGCGGTGGTGCGACGGCGGACCCTGATCCGCACGGGATGGCCCGACGGCGCCAGCGTCAGCGACAACACGCTCGACCAGTTCCTGGCGCGGCTGCGCCGTAAATTGCGGGAAGTGGACGCGGTCGAGGGCATCGACACCGTCCGCGGAGTCGGATACCGGTTCGCATGAGACGCTTCACGCGCCGCCCGGCCACCTTGCGCGGCCGGCTCGCATTGCTTGCTCTGGCCAGCACCGCCATATGGGTGGCGCTGCTCACAGCCGCGTTCAATGTGGTGCTCGACGCGCGGCTGCGCGCGCAGGCCGATGATCTGCTGCGCACGCGTGCGGCCGCCGTCGCCGCCACCGTCGAAGTGCGGTCCAACGGCTCACTCACCGTCCATGAACCGTCCGACGACCATGTCCTGGACACCGGAATCTGGATCTACCAGGGCCGGCGCGTCGTGGAAGGACCGCCGCCGCCCGGCGGCCCGCAGGCCTGGGCCGACCGGCTCGCCGGCGGGGAAGGGTTCGCGGACGAGTCGTCCGGCTCCGCTCCGTTCCGACTGTACGCACTGCCGATCCGGGACCGGGGTCGCCAGGTGGGCACGGTTGTCGCAGCGGTGGAAGTCACTCCGTACCGGCATACGGCCGAGACCGCGCTCATTGGGTCGATCGGTCTGGCGGTGCTGCTACTCGGGGGTGTCTACCCGGTGACCCGTGCGGTCGTGGCCCGGGCACTACGCCCAGTCGGCGTCATGAGCCGGCAGGCGGCACGGTGGAGCGGGGAGGACGCCGGTCACCGCTTCGGAGCAGAGCGACGCCCGGCGGAACTGGCCGACCTGGCGGGGACACTCGACGCACTCCTGGACCGGCTGGCCGCGGTGCTCCGGCATGAGCAGCAGTTGACCGGTGAGATGTCACACGAGCTGCGCACCCCGCTGGCCGCTCTCACCGCCGAGGTCGAATGGCTGCAAGCCAGGCCGCGCGGCGTCGAGGAGCAGGAGACCGCGCACCGGGCCATCGCGTCCGGGGCAGCCCGCATGCACGGCATCGTCGAAACGCTGCTCACTGAAGCGCGCACCCGCGGCTCCGAGACATCCGGACGGTGTTCATTGCGGGAGACGATCGAGGAAGTTGCGCGCCACAGCGCCGAAGCCCACCCCCAGGATCCACCCGTGGTGGTACGAACCGGAATCGACGGGGAGCAGCCCACTGTGGGCGTCTCCGCTCCGCTCCTGGAACGGATCCTGGTGCCACTGCTGGACAACGCCCGCCGCTACGCGGTGCGGTGCGTAGCGATCGAGTATGCGGCCGTTCCCGGACGGAACGTGGAGGTCACGGTCTCCGACGACGGTCCCGGGATTCCGGCCGGCCTGTGGGGGGCCGTCTTCGAACCGGGATTCAGGGCCGATCCCGCCAGCAGGCACGATGGAGCCGGCTTGGGCCTGCCACTCGCACGCCGCCTGGCGCGAGCGGCAGGTGGTGAGATCACGGTGTCTCCTGCCGATACCGGCGCCCGCTTCGTGGTCTCACTTCCCGCCGGATAGCGTGCGGCTCGGGGCAGCCGAGGGGTGTCAGGGCACTGCCCCTCCTCATACTGGCGCCGGAGTCGACGACTGCGCCGAACCAGGGGGAAGGCCATCCTGGAGGCTTTCGCCCACCACTGCGTGATCAGGCCCGCGCGTGGCGGCACGTTGATCCTCTGTGCCCGATGATGGCTATGCGTGATCCTGTCCACCAGCCCTGCAGGCACGACGATTTCGGCCTGTTCTGGACAGTGTTCGTCCTGACCCGTCCGCTCGGTGCGACTGCGGGTGACTACCTGAGCGAGCTGGAATCCAAAGGCGGCCTCGGGTACGGCACGGTCGGCTCCTCCATCGTCCTTGCGTCGGTCCTATCGGGTTAGTACGGGGCGCAGCCGGCTGGTGCGGAGTCGTTCGACGACCGGGGCGCCGTAGCGGCGGCCGAGGAGGACGGTCGGGGCGGCAATGGCGGTGCCGACCAGGGCGGCGGTGATGACGTCGTGGGGGTAGTGGGCGCCGACGTAGACGCGGGAAGCGGCCATCAGCACGGCGAGGACGAGAGCCAGTGCGCCGAGGCGCCGGTGGATGAGCAGCAGCGCGGTGGCGGCGGCGAAGGCGACGGTGGTGTGGTTGCTGGGGAAGGCGTAGTCGTTCAGCGGTGGGCAGGCTTCGACGAGGAAGTCGTGCGGCAGGGCGCGGCAGGGGCGCGGTTCGACGAAGACTTCCTTGATGCCGGAGTTGACGACGTAGGCGAGGACGACGGCGATGCCGCCCGCCAGCGACGCGGCCATCGCGGCGGCATCGGCACGGCGGGCCATCCACCAACCGGCGAGCAGGGCCACGACGAACAGCGCCGCTCCGTAGCTGGTGAAGGCCAGCATCGGGGCGTTGAGCCAGTGGGTGTCGCGGGCGAAGTCGGTGACGGTGGTGTACCAGCCGCCGTCGATGGCTGCGCCGTCCAGGGCCTGGAACGAGGTTGCGGTCACGAGGATGCCTTTGCAGGGGGAGGCGGGCGCCGGGGCTGCTCGCCAGGCGCGGGAGGGCATGGCACACTCGGGGGCGCCAGCAGCTTCTACAGTCACGTAGACGTTCTACGCGACTGTAGATGATGAACGGAAGGTAGCCAAATCATGAATGACGACGGCGCGGCGACCCCGGCAGCCGGACGGCGCCCCAACGGCGCTCTGGAGGCCGAGGTGCTGGCGATCCTGCAGGCCGCCGAGGAGGCGCTGACCCCCGCGCAGGCGGCTGAGCGCCTCGGCGGCGGACTGTCGTACAGCACGGTGGTGACGATCCTCTCCCGGCTGCACGCCAAGGGCGTCCTGGAGCGCGCCCCTCGCGGCCGGGCCTACGCCTACGCCCCCGTGACCGATGCACCGGGCCTGGCCGCACGCCAGATGCACAAGGTCCTGGGGAGCAAACCGGATCGAGAGAAGGTCCTGACCCGGTTCGTCGACGATCTGTCCGCCGACGACGAGCAGTTGCTGCGCCGCTTGCTCGGCGCCGAACTCGACCCCGGCCAGTAGGGACCGCCCCCGGATGCGCCTCGCCGTCTATCTGCCGCTGCTCTTCCCTGCCTTGGCCGCACTCGCTGTCCGGCCGCTGACGGAGCGGCTGGAACCGCGACTGGCCACCTGGATCCTCGCCGTCGGAGCGGTCGTCCTGGCCCTCGGCAGCACCACGGTCCTCGGGCTGCTCGTACTGGCCGCAGTGGTCCGGATCCCGCCTGTCGCCGCCTTGGGCGGGTACTCGCTCCAGGTGATGCAACGCCACGATCCCACCACCCGGGCGGTTGGGCTGCTCGCCGCCGTACTCCTCGGCGCCGCGGCGACGGCTGCGACCCGCATGGTGTGGCGGCGCGTGCGGGCATTGTTCAACGCGGCCCTGGAAGCAGCCTGCTTTCCCGGCACGAACCGATTGGTCGTCCTCGACGAACCGGCCGCCGACGCCTTCGCCATGCCCGGGCTGCCCGGCCGCATCGTTGTTTCCACCGGCATGCTCACCGCCTTGGACGACGGCGAGCGCGCAGTCCTGCTCGCCCACGAATGCGCCCATCTACGCGGCCACCACTACCTGTTCACCGCCGCCGTTCAGTTGGCAGCCGCAGCCAATCCACTGCTGCGCCCGGCAGCCACGGCTGTGACCTACACGGTGGAGCGGTGGGCCGACGAACACGCCGCCAGGGTGATCGGCGACCGCCGTCGCGTCGCCCGCACCGTGGGTAAGGCAGCCCTGGCAGCCCGGAGCGGTGCGAGCCGCAGCCGCTTGCCGGGCGCGGCGCTGGGACTGCTCGGCCGGGACCGCAAGCGGACCGCCGCTGGACCGGTGCCCCGCCGCGTTGCCGCCCTGCTCGCCCCTGCCCCGCGCAATCGGGCTGTGGTGCTGCTGGGCGTTGTGGCGGTGCTGGCGGCAACGGCGTTGTGCACGCTGGAGGCGGCCCAGGATCTGCACGAATTGCTGGAACTGGCCAAGGGCGGTTGACCCGGGGCCGGGAATCCGGTCAACGGCATCAAGAACGCAGACCGCTCCGGTCCAGTGGATTGGGGCTGGTCTTCAGCGGCTTGTGGGCGGCCTGGCGGCGGGCCATGTGGATTCCTTGGAGGTCGTCGGTGTCCGGGGTTGTCGATGCCGGGTGTTCAGGAGGCGGGGTCGAGGAGGGAGTCGAAGGCGGTGGGGAGTGTCTTCCACGCCTCGGGTCCTGAGGCGTATTCGGCGTCGGTGAGCAGGCAGAACTCCAGGAGTTGTTCCAGGCCGTGCCGGTCGAGGCCGGGGGAGGTGAAGACGAGGTGCTGGCAGCAGTCACCGTGTTCCGGGTGCCAGTCGAGTGAGGCGGCCGCTCTGCGCATCGGCGGCACCATCTCCCAGGCGGCATCCGGGAGAGCGGCCAGCCAGGGTCCGACGCTTTCCACGGATAGTGCGCCGCCTGCGGCGTCCCAGGCCAGCAGGGTGTTCGGGCGGTCAGCGAGCCAGAAGCGGCCCCTGCTGCGGGCGGCGGCGCAGCAGAGGTCCTCCAGTGCCTGGTGGAGCCGTTCGGGGTGGAAGGGCCGGCGGCGGTGCCAGACGAAGGTGCTGACTCCTGCCTCCTCCGCTTCCTGGGGCAGTAGGGCGCAGGCGGGATGTTGGGCGGCGGCCGCGGTTTCCACGTCGAAGCCGGCGAAGGCCAGCTGGGCCAGTTCCCCGGATCCGGCGGGCACCTGGCGGGCGGTCGGATGGAGTTGGGCGAGGACGGCGCGGTCCTCGTCGTCTGCTGCTGCGCCGTCGACGAGGGCGAGGACGGGTGCGTACTCCAGCTGCCGTGCCCAGGTGTCTCCGACGGTCCGCTGGTCGGTCGGGGCCGCGGCCAGGCCCACCTCGGCCAGGTCGTCGCCGTTGACGAGGTAGGACAGCACGAGCGCGGGGTCGACCGCGGTGATCACGCCGGTGAGGTCGAGTACGTCACTGCCGTGTGCGACGACCTCGGCCATGGCCTGGGGCTCGACGGAGTCCCACAGCTCGACGATGGCCAGCCGGGTCATGCTGCTGTCGGCCAGCCGTTCCAGCTCGGGCAGCAGGTCTTCGCGCAGCGCGCAGCAGGCGCAGTCGTTGACCAGCGGGGTCTCGTCCCGGGACAGTTCGCCCGAAGCGTCACGCATCAGGCGCCGGACCGTGCCCGTGGCCGCTGTGGCCAGGTCGTGGTGGAGTGCGACGCTGCCCGGCACGGTGTGCAGCAGGCGGTCCACGACCTGCCTGCGGGCGTCGGCGTGGAGCCCTCCGACGATGACGACCGGCAGGGTCATGACGTCCTCCCGTAACGGCGCTCGAAGCGCTCGACGCGGCCGGCGGTGTCCAGGACGCGGGCGGTACCGGTGTAGAAGGGGTGACTCCGCGAGGAGATCTCGACGTCGACGACGGGATAGGTGTTGCCGTCCTCCCAGTCGACCGTCTTGTCCCTGGTGGCGGTGGAGCGGGTGGGGAAGGCGAAATTCGCGGCCTTGTCGCGGAAGACGACGGGGCCGTAGGCGGGGTGGATTCCGGGCTTCATGGAGGTGTCCTTCGAGCTGCGGTGGCGGTGGTGGGTCAGCGTTCTTCGCGGAAGTCGACGTGCCGGCGCACCACCGGATCGAACTTGCGCAGCACCAGGCGGTCCGGGTCGTTCCGGCGGTTCTTGCGGGTGACGTACGTGTAGCCGGTGTCGGCGGTGGAGCGGAGCTTGATGATCGGGCGTACCTCGTTGCGTGCCATGCCGCTACTATACGGGAATGGGAATCGTTTTCAATAAACGATTCGGTTCAGAGAGAGGCAGGTCGCACCTTGTCCGCCCACTGCCAACTGACCGGGGCCCAGCCGGGCTTCGGCAACACCATCTCCCACTCGCACCGGCGCACCTCCCGCCGCTTCGACCCCAACATCCAGCGCAAGCGATACTGGCTGCCCGGCGAGGGCCGGTATGTCCGCCTGACCTTGAGCGCGAGGGCGATCAAGACCGTCGACGTGATCGGCGTTGAGGCTGCCGTTGCCCGGATCCGCGCCCGAGGGGTGAAGGTCTGATGGCGAAGAAGAGCAAGATCGCACAGAACGAGAAGCGCAAGGCGATCGTCGAGCGGTACGCGGCCCGGCGTGCCGAGCTGAAGGAGGTCGTGCGGCGTCCGTCCTCCACACAGGCCGAGCGCCATGCCGCTTCGGCAGAGCTGCGCAACCAGCCCCCTAATGCCAGCGCGACCCGTGTACGGAACCGGGACAGCGTGGACGGCCGGCCGCGTGGGCATCTACGGAAGTTCGGGCTCTCCCGGATCCGCATGTGTGAGCAGGCGCACGATGGTCACCTCCCGGGAGTCACCAAGTCGTCCTGGTAGGGCCTGAATCCTTGGCGAGCGCGCGTGGCCCCACGTCCCCGGTGGGGCGTGGGGCCACGCGCGGTCCGGGCTTGCTGTACGCCTCGGATTGACCGCGACGAAAGCGACAAGGCGAAGGCCCGGCAGAGTGCCGGGCCGGGAAGGACGGATATCGATACCGGGCTGGGCAGTGCCGTGGCTGCGACCACTGCCCAGCCCGGAGTCTTCAGGTCTGCGGCACCGGCTCCAGGTGCTCGTCCTCGCAGGTCTCTTCAATACCGAAGGTGTCCCAGGCAGGGAACGGGTCGCCCGGCGGCAGCGTCTCTCCGTCGGCCATCAGGCAGTCGGCCACGGCTGCTTGCAGGGCTTCGACGCGCAGCCCGGTGCCGATGAAGACCAGCCCCTGGCCCTGGGTGGTCTCCGCGTCGCGGGCGCCGGAGCGCTCAAAGCGGGCCACTGACCCAGCCTGTGACCACGGGCCCGTCACGTGAGGGCGGGTGGCCAGCCAGAAGAAGCCCTTGGAGCGCAGGACCTATCCGTAGGTTCCGCTGTCTGCAGGAGCTCAGACGGCTCGGGCATCACAAAGAGGTCACCGTGCGGCGGGCCGGGCACTGGACGGCGGGCGGTACCGAGATGGGACGCCGCCCGCCGACGCGGCTCGTGGCCCCACCGCACCGCATGCGCCCGGAGCGGGCCGTTAGACAAACGGCCCGGCATCACCCAATCGTGTGGCGTCCCACGTGAGTTAAGGGCACGGTGGGGCCTATCGATGTGGCCGCACCGCATCGCGCGCGGCCACATCGTCAACTGCACCAGGGGTCTAGTAGTACATGCCCCAGTTCTGCGTGGCCGGCACGTTGCTGGCACAAGACCAAAGGGTCATGTACGTGCCGTTGGAAGTGCCATTGCCGTATCCGGTAATGCACTTGTTCCCGTAGGTGGTAAAAGTGTTCGTCCGCAGGTCGACCCTGTCACCAACGCTGAAGGTCTGAGCCGCGTTGCGGTAGCTGCCGCAATCCCACAAGGTCAGCACGGCACCATTCGTGGCATACGCATTGCCCCGGGGCGTCACGCACTTGCCGCTGGACAGGTTCCTGATGAACCCGTCCTCGACGTACCACTTCTGGATGTCGCTGCCCGTGCAGTCCCAGAACGTGAGAGCGGTTCCATTAGCGGTGCTATTGCCCTCTGGAGTGGCGCACTTGACACCGCCGCCTGGGTAGTTGATGAGATAGCCCGTGGCAGATATGTACGCTTGCGCAGAGGTCGCGTTGACCATCATGCATGCGAAAAGCATCGCGGCCAATGTCGCGAGAGTTTTGGTCGTGTTCTTCACTGAAAATCCTTCGAAGTCTTGATTTCTACAGAGGATGCAAGCGGAGAAGGCGCACTCAGGTAGGTAGCAGGCATACGAATGCAGGACAGGCGTGGGCCCGTCCTGGTCGCACCGACCTAACTCGCGTGACTCGGCACCGACGCTCCGAAGAGCCGCCTCCGGCTCCACCCCGAGCCGCTGAACACGGCAGAGACCGTGAAGCATTTCCCCGTTTGGTGACATCCCCCGATGTGCTGCCGCCCCATTGCATGAAGCGCCGGGCGGCTCTCGATTTGACAGAGGCTAGGGTGCCTGATCAAGGCCTACGCGTCAAATGATGGCTTGCCGTGGAGCGCCAGCAGTCCCACCCGCTAAGCGAGTTACCCGCTTCAAACACGGCGGCCACCCACTCCGCTTGGCCGACTTGACGGTATCGCTGGGAGCGCTGTGACAAGCCTGTGTCGATGTACCTGGAACCCCACTTTGCGAGGGTTCCAGGGTCCAAAAGGCGGATTTCGGGGTCGGGGCCGCCTCACGAGGGCCGATCGCGGCCGTCCAGTAGACGATCGACCCGGCCGGTGGCCCGCTGCGCCTCCTCGTCCGCCGCGCGACGCACCTCAACGGCCTGCTGAACGGCCGCGAGCCCGGCAGTAATTTCCACGGCCCCAACTGCCCTGGGCCTGGGCCTTGTCAACGTCACCAGACGCACCCCTTCCGCCCGCACTCGAGACGATTCGTGCGATGACCGCCAGCCTCAGGCACCGGCTTCGCCACGAAGCATCCAACGGTCACTGCGGTGGCTGCCCAGATGAGCGCAGTGTTCGATGCTGCCGACCACCCGACCGGCAACATGCACCTGCGAAAGAAGTAGCGAACCTTTCGTGATCGCTCTCAACGTTCCTGCCGCAACGGATCTCCGTTCAGCGCCGCGGTGGCGGCCTTCACCTGGGCCTGCAGGGCGGTCTTGATCTGTGCCATAGCGGCGGCGTTCTCGGCGATCGCCTGCTTCTGGTAGGCGAAGTCGACGATGTACCAGACGCCGACCAGGTTCGCCTTGTGCCGACACTTCGCGTCGGCCGTTGCCACCTGGATCTCATGCGGCGTGGGCATGGGGGTGTCCGACCACTTCTTGTCGCCCATCGCGGCCACGGGGTCCGGGTAGCTGAAGCCGCTTCCCTTCATGCACTGCGACCATTGAGCGAAAACCGTCCGGGTCCGGACGTCGTGCTGGGAGTTCAGCAGCGTGCCGAACTTGAGGTCCTCCGCGAGCTGCGCATCGCCCACTCTGCCGTCCACGGCGCCGGTCAGTTCCTTGACGGTCTCCCCGACGCAGCCGTGGTTCGGCACGGTCCGGCCGTTGATGACCTGCCCGCCGGGACCGAACTTCTGCGTCATGTCGGACGAACCCCGCAGAGCGGCCGTCATCTGCTGGCTGAGCTGCGGCCTGGGGGGCGCCGAGCTCGTGCCCACGTCGCCGCCCTCCAAGTGATAGCCCCACTTCGCCATCACGGTGGCGTTCTGCGGCCCGTAACGGCCGTCCCTTCGGGTGGTCGGGGCATCGCTACCGCGCCTCGGCTGAAGCGGTGCCGAGTGCGGGTAACTGAATCCGAAGCGTGCCATACACCTCGCGCCAAGCCGTGCCTGCGCCTTCTCGACCGTGAACATCTGCTCCGGATTGAACAGATAGGAGTCCAGGGGCAGCGGCAGATTGTTTGCCGAATCCAGCACGGGCGTGGCGGACACCGGGGGCGGAACCACGACCCGGGTCGGTGCGTCGGTGCCGCGCTCCGAGTCCGCGACGGCGCCCGTGCAGCCGACCAGCAGCAGCGGCAGGGCGACAAGGAGGACGGTGGAGCGACGCGGGCGGCTGAGCACAGGCGTGATCTCTCTCGGTTCGGCGAGACAGGCAGGTGTGGATGGCGGAAGCAGGTTGGGCTGCAGTGATCTCCGGCCAGTGCGAATGGTCGGAGATCACTGTCGCTTCTCAGACGGGGGCAGCTCCGGCTCAGCCGAAGAAGCCGGCCGCGTTGTTGTTCTTCATCTGCGCGTTGAGGTCCCTGAATCCGTAGTCCGGGATGGTCTGGCAGGCATAGCTGCAGTTGCGGTCGCCGCTGCTGTAATAAACGGTGAAGGCGCCGGCGTACCAGCTGTCGACCGACGCGGCGTGGTTCTTGACGGAGACGCCGGCACCATTGGTTCCGTAGGCGCTCTCGCCGAACTGGTAGCCCGCGTAGTTCGATATGTTCGACGACTGGTGGAAGACGGCCCCGTAGCCGTTGCTGCTGGAGTTGAAGTACAGGCAGACGTAAGGGCCCCCCTGGCAGTCGGCCAGGGTGGAGGCCGAGGCCATGCCGGTGGTCGCCAGGCCCGCGGTCAGAACGGTGCCGGCCAGGGCGGCGGCGGCGAGGATCTTCCGTATGCGCATTGTCGTGCCTTTCCTGACGCCGGCACATCCGGCGTCGTGGATCATGCTAGGGCGTATCGGGAGTTGTGATCGTCATCCTTCGACCGTGGACCGGCTAAGCCCCCTGACCGGTTCGCGAGTTGCGGTGTTGGGTGGTGGTGCCCGCATTCCCTTTGGGTCATGGGCTCATGGTCGGCCGCGGGGGCGACTTCGCGGTGTGCCGACACCATCCGTGGCAGGACCACGGCGTACGGGCCGTGGGGAGCCGGCTCCCCAGGAAAAGATCTTGCAAAATTCTGCAGCACGACTGTAGCTTGGCCCAGCTCACCCTCGCGTGCGGTTGCACGCGTCCCCTGCAGAGCCGGGGACGCGAAGCAGGGGAACACCATTCCAGTACCGGTGCAGCCGGGCCGGGCGTGCGGGGACAGACCGCAGGCACTGCCTTCCTGTGCCGGTTTCTCATGAACGAGGAACGTATGCGCAAGATTGCTTCGCTTCTGACCATAGCCCTGGCCCTGTGCGGTCTTTCCGCCCTTTCCGCCGCCCCCGCCAGTGCCTCCGTCAGCCACTGGGGCGTCGTTTCCAACGACTGGTCAGTCATCACCGACTGCATGACCCCGGAAGGCAACGGGACGTCCAACGGCACCAAGATCACCACCTGGGACTGCACGGGCAGCAACCTGCAGCAGTGGGGCTGGGACCGTAACCACTTGGTGCACAAGGTCAGTGGCAAGTGCCTCACCCCCTCGGGCAATGGAAGCGGTGTCAATGGTGCCGTCCTGACTCTGTGGACCTGCGACTACTCCTACGGATCTCCGCAGGAGTTCTCCTCCACCAAGGACCACACCTTCACCCTCTTCGGTGGCAAGTGCATCACCAACTACGGTGGCAACATGGCCAGCGGAACGTGGCTCACCCTGTGGTCCTGCGCCCCGGATCTGCCCCGCGAGCAGAACTGGAGCGGCTACTACATCTAGGGCGTGTGTGGGGTTGTGATCAAGGCTGTGATTCGAGGTGTCGGATCCAGAGGAGGCCGGCACATAATTCGAGTCCGGCCTGGTAGCTTTCGGGTTTTTTGTCGTAGCGGACGGCGAGGCCG
>NZ_JAPVLS010000076.1:39307-48162 GCF_027158125.1 Streptomyces sp. H39-C1 | reverse complement strand
GCATTCCGTCACCCGAGTCCCCGGCGAACCGGATGATCACCCGGTCCAGCCGCTGGACCTCCTTGGCCGGTTTGCGCTGTTCACCGAGCAGCGGCTGTCCTACGGCTGGGCTGCTGACCTGGCTGGTGACGTCGGGAACCGCTACCTCAGAAGCCGCACGGCCGCTGCGGGGTGGGGGCGTGGTGGCTGTCGTCATGGCAGGTGTCTTTTCCTAGTGGCCGGTCAGGACGGAAGGCGCTCGCGGAAGGCCGTGGGGCGGGGTCTGTCCCGGTGCGCCGGAACGCGGTCATGAAGTGCTCGGCAGTACCTCGGCGGCGGGGGTCGTGTCAGGGACGTCGTCCTCGTGCTGCGCTGCGTTCATGCCTTTCGGACCGCCGTCCAGCCAGGCCCATCCCTGCTCGAACCGCTCCTCGCGCAACATGTCGATCAGGCTCTGCGGGAGCAGCACCCAGCCGGCGCCGATATCGGGTGTGAGGTCATCCTGGTTCTGTGCCACATGGATCCCCTCTGCGGGTTCCGTTCCGGGCAGGTCACCGTGCGGTGGAGCACCTTCAGCGCTCCGCGGTCTGCTTCGCCTCGTCCGAGCGGTGGTCGGCAAGCCGTTCCGGGACGGGGAGCTGCTCTCGCCGGGCCGCGCGCGAGGCCACCATCTCCAGCAGCAGGTAGCCGATGATCGTGACGGCTGCGCCGGTGTAGATCGTGTCGTGGTAGAGCGGCTTCTCGTAGGCGTGGGCGTGGCTCCACATGTCAAGGCCGCTGCCGGCGATCTGGACGACGCCTCCCGCCACCACCGCCCACAGAATGGCTTGTGGGTGGGCCCGGCGGGTACGCAGCGCAAGGGTGGCCAGTGCTATGCCCAGGACGAGTAGCTCACCGAGGTAGATACCGCTGTGCACGGTCATCAGCTTGCTGGGCGGGATGGCCACCTCAGACAGGTGCTGGTCATGCCACAAGGTGTCGTACAGGAACCCTACGAACTCGACGAACAGGCCGGCTGCTATCGACCATCGGACAGCCCGGGGATGCTCCATCGTCACCCTTCCTCACGGTTAGGCCCGGCGCGCGATGCCGGACTGCGGTTGTTCCCTGACACCTTGGAAGCTCTGGAGCCCGATTCCCAGCCGCCTCTGCGCGGCAAGCCGGAGCGCCTGATCGGGCAGCCCGAGTGCGCGGTCGAGGACAGATGGGTGGCCCGGTCGGGGTACCCCTGCGGCCCTGTCCGATTCGGGGACCACACGGCAGGTCCGACGGGTGTTCTGCGAGTCAGACCGAACCGCTTGGCTGAGTCCCGTGCACGCGGCCGGCCCAGCCAGGCCCTCCTGCGGGTTCCGCACGACAAGGAGTGAGGATGGCAGTCTTCCCGAGTGGCGACTGGCTCGATGAATACGTCGCCCGTATCAACACGTCTCCGGAGTTCGCGGAGGCAGCACGTACTTTCGAGGCCGACATCGCCTATGTCTTCGAAGCCGAACCGGAGCTGGGGCACCAGGCCGATATCTGGGCCCGAGCCGGCGTTGGAGGCGGCAAATGCCTGTGGTGGAAGTACGACGTCACACCGCAGGAGGGCCGCGAGTCCCAATTCGTACTCCAGGGCCCGTACTCCCTGTGGAAGCAGATCATCCAGGGCGAGCTCGACCCGATGGAGGCGATGCTCGACGGGGAGCTTGCGGTCACCGGGCATCTGCCGACGCTGTTGCGCTATGTCAGGGCCGCCAATGCCCTGGTGAGCATTGCTGCGACAGGAACGACGGCATTCGCGGACGAGGTTGCGCCGGCGGCCCGGCCGTGACGGCAACCCTGACCGCGGGTTCGTGGAACCTACGCGTCCACTGTCAGGGCGAAGGTCCCACCATCGTGCTGCTTCATGGCCTCATGACCGACCACCGGGCCTGGGACGGCGTGGTCGCGGCTCTGCGTGACCGCTACCGCTTGATCACGGTGGACGCGCCCGGCCACGGCGGCAGCCCGGCACGGCCCGGCGCCTACTCCCTGGAGGACGAGGCGGACGCCCTCGTGGAAGCCCTGGGGGACCTGGGCGTCGAGTTTCCGGTGGTCTGGGCAGGGCACTCGATGGGCGGTATGAAGGCGCTGCGCATAGCACTGCGCCATCCGGACGCCGTTTCCCGCCTCGTCCTGGTGTCCACCCAGCCCTATGTGGAGCCCGAGCGCACAGCGCGGCCGTACACGGCGATGGTCGAGGCCGCCTCTTCCTGGGGGATCTCGGTCGATCTGGCCGAAGTCATCGGCCGGCTCAACTTCCATCCCTCCTTCCTGGCCGGCCCGCAGGGGCAGCAGTGGGTGGAGCACTTCACTCACTTGCGCGGGCAGGACATCGACGAGGCCTGCGCCTCGGTATTCCGGCGCGGGGACATCTCCGACCAACTGGGGGACATCAAGGCCCCGAGCCTGGTGGTGCACGGCGAGGCGGACATTCCGATCCGCATCAAGGTCGCCCGTGCATGGGTCCCGCTGCTGCCGGATGCCGAGTTCCTGGAGGTACCGGACTGCGGCCACACGCCCCCGTGCGAGCAGCCCGAACTGATTGCCGCGTCGATTGACGCCTTCCTTCAACGCCTCGGCACTGGACAGCGGTCAACGGGCGCAGGCGCGCTGACCGGAAAAGGAGCACTGTGAGTACCCGGATCTACACTCTGCCCATTGAACAGACGAAGTGGAAGGTTCCCAGCGGGAACACCACCGTCTTCTCCTGGGACTACGACGAAGGCAACGACAGGCTGCTGGCCCTGTACGAGAAGGGCAAGGCCAAACAGTGGAACTCCTCGGAGCGTATCGACTGGTCCATCGCCGTCGACCTCGACAGCCCGGACCTGGTTCCGGACGAGTACGTGCCGATCTACGGCTCCGACCTGTGGGACAGGCTGGGCACCAAGGAGCGTCAGGAGGTCAAGCAACATGTGACGTCCTGGCAGTTCTCCCAATTCCTCCACGGTGAGCAGGGCGCCCTCATCTGCGCCTCCAAGATCGTGCAGACGGTCCCGGACCTGGACTCCAAGTTCTACGCGGCCACTCAGGTCATGGACGAGGCACGGCATGTCGAGGTCTTCTCCCGCTACCTGCAGGAGAAGGTCGGCTTCGCCTATCCGATCAACGACAGCCTCAAGATCATGCTCAACGACACGATCTCCGACAGCCGGTGGGACCTGACCTACCTGGGCATGCAGGTGCTGCTCGAAGGGCTCGCGCTGGCAGGCTTCGGAGTCACCCGGGACCAGACCCGCGAGCCGCTCGCCCGTGCGCTGAACGCCTACGTGATGCAGGACGAAGCACGGCATGTCGCCTTCGGCCGGCTCGCGCTCAAGGACTTCTACAAGGAACTGTCCTCCGCGGAACTCGCCGACCGCGAGGAATTCTGTGTGGAGGCCTGCTTCCTTCTCCGGGACCGGTTCCTGGGCGAGGAGATCTGGGAGACACTGGATCTGGCTCCCACGGAAGCTGTCGCCCACATCAACAACAGCGAGGCGTTCAAGCTCTTCCGGTCCCTGCTGTTCACCCGGATCGTGCCGACCCTGCGCGACATCGGGCTGATGGGCCCCAAGGTGATCAAGGCCTTCACCGAGATGGATGTCCTGGGCTTCCAGGACATCGACATCGAGGCGGTCATGGACTACGACGAGCAGGCCGCGGAGGAGATCGACGCGCAGCGGCTGGCTCAGGTCCAGGAGGCCATCAGCCTCGGCGCCGGCGACACCGAGTAGACAGCGATCCGCGAGCCAGGAATCAGGAGTACAAACGATGGCATTGGACGTATCAGCATTCGAGCGGCTCAAGGCCGTGGCCGGAGAGCGCAAGGGCGAGGGTCTCGCGCGCTACGCCGAAGAGCACGAGGGCGGCCCGCAGGGCCTGCTCGATGAGGTGTTCGCCAACATGCGCGAGGTCTTCCGTCCCGACAAGGCGAAGGGACAGCAGGCGGACTTCCAGTACTGCATTCGCTCCGGCGACGACGAGTACAACTACTTCATCACGGTCGACAACGGCCAGTGCCAGACCGGCCGTGGGACGGTGGATTCCCCGCGGGTGACGATGAGGGTGAAGCTGCCCGATTTCGTGCGCCTGGTGACGGGCAAGCTCAACAGCATGCAGGCGTTCCTGACCGGCAAGGTCAAGATCTCCGGTGACACCTTCTACGCCACCAAGTTCGAGGCCTGGTTCGAGCGGCCCTGAGTTCTCCCGGGGTGCCCGCTTTGCGGGCGCCCCCTTCTTCTCCTGCCGCCGTATGGGACGTGCCCCCCGTCCGTTCCATGCGGCGGCAGGTCCATGTCCTGGGCCGGTACCGGGCACGCTCTTACGAACGTGTTCAGCAGTCTGCGCATCCGAAGCAGACTGCGCACATCTGTAGAATCCACAAGCTGATCAGGCTCAGCCCGATAACTCCGGGCAGCGTCCACAACAGGCTGCGACGCGGCAGGCGGCCAGGCAGCGGCGCACGACCGGTCTCCAACTGCTCCAGCCGGCTTTCGAGCAGCCCACCCGGACCGGCGAGGGCAGGCCACAAGGCCGGAATCCCGGTCTGGCCAGCCGGGGGCTGTTCCTTGAGTGCGATCAGGAGTGCGCCGGCCAGCGGCCCCACCCCACAGACCTCCACCGCGTGCGCGTCAGCGGCAAGTTCCCGACGGGTGAGCAGCCGCTCCAGGGCGCCGCAGACCGCGGGAAGATAGAAGAACATGCGTCGGGTGACGTCGATCAGCAGATACAGCAGCGGGTCCGCCGCATTGGCGTGACTCTCCTCGTGCCGCAGCACCGCTTCGAGCTGACCAGTCGTAAGACGGTCCACCAGACCAGTACTGATGATGACCCGTGTGCGGAACAGTCCGCTCGTGCAGGCCACGAGGGACGGTTCGTCGATGACGGTCACCCGGTTCCGCAGTCCTGAACGGTCGATGAGCGCCTGCGTGTGCGAAGCGTCGGCCGAAGAGCTCCGCACCATTGACCGCAGAGTCCTGCTCAGCGATATCTGGCGCAAGCAGCTGCCGGTGGCGATACCCACCTTGATGACGACCAGCAGCCCAAGAGCCAGTAGCGGTTGGCACGGTCTGACCTCTTCCTCTGACAGTTCCAGCCGCACGATGAACTCTGCGATCACGATCAGGACGATGTACTGCGCCGACAGCGCGGCAAGGAAGAGCGTGGTGCGGATGGCGCGACCCCGTGCACGAATCAATGCTCTGGCCCCCGTGGCAGAGAGCCGGCCGCAGAAGGACAGAGCGTTCCGAGGCCGGCTGCGGTAGTCCCTTTGTGCTCATCCTCCCCACTGGTGAGGTGTCCATCAAGGACGCCTCACCAGTGGGGCCCGAAAGGGCGGGTGGATCAGTCGCGACGTGCGTCTTCGGCGAGCTGTCGCAGCTTCTGCTCGAACGCCGCGGCGAACCGCGTCATGGTGTCGTCGTCGAAATAGTGCGAGCTGTAGCCGATGGAGAAGGTGAGGCGGCGTCCGACGACGTAGCCGAGGACGTCCACGTCGCGAAAACGCGTCCCGACGCTGCTGTGCTGCTCTCCGAAGGACATCCGCGGCACGCTCAGCAGATCCGACCGAAGAAACACTTCATCGACCTGTCCGACGTAGTTGAGGCCGACCTGGGCTGTGGGGGCGTTCCGAAGAGCGGGATCGGCTGCCGCGTGGCGGAGCAGTCCATAGCCGGCACCCCGCTGCGGAACGGCCTCCAGTTGGCTGTGGACTGCTGCCAGCTGGCCGGCCGGCGAGGTCAGGGGATCGATCTCGACGAGGGTGGGGGTAATAGTGGAGAAGCGGCCGACGGTGCGGGAGACGGACAGCCCCTCGAAGTAGAGATCACGGCCGTGCCGCTCCAGATCGATCAGGGTCCGCCGGGGCTCCTCGGGGCCGGCGTCCGCCAGTGGCAGCGCCTGGACGAGCGCCGTGCACAGCGTGTCCAGGATGTCGGCGCCGGTGGCGGTGGGAATGCCGGAGAGCACCGCATCGGTCAGGTCGTGGTCCAGTCGTAGGGTCGTTGTTCGCAGACTTTCCAGTCGGTTGGGGCCCTCTGCCTTGTCGAAATGCAGTTGGTGTCCCCTGGTACGGCTCTGCCAGTAGTCACGCTCGCCCTGCGTGACGGGGCCCTTCGCGCACTCGTGCAGCGCCTGGGTCCACTGCGGGAACGAGGTGGTCTTTGCCGGAAGGGCGGCTTTGGCTGCGCCCTGGGAGTACTGGAAGTAGGACGCGAGCAGGTCCTCCAGCAGGATCCGCGCCGAGTAGTGGTCGACCGCGAGCCAGTGGCCGAGCACCAACAGGCAGTGTGGGCGTTCGCCCAGGTCGAAGTAGGCCAATCGGATGATGGGGCCGTCAGAGAGGTTCATGCTGCGCTGCAGGGACTCAGCGACCTCTGTGACGGCGTCCTTTTGCTGACGTCCCGTCAGATTTGGAAAGGCGTAGACGGTGAGGGGGAGTTCCCCGGTGCCTGCTTCGGCCAAGGTTGCCTGCCAGGTGCCCTCTTCCTGCCGGAACCGCAGCCGCAGGCCGTCGTGGTGCTCAAGAATCTGTTCGGTGGCTCGCCGCAGTGGCTCCAGATCGAGAGGCTTCTGCAGCGAGAGGAGGAAGGACGCGTCGTTCCAGTGGTGGCGCTCGGGCAGATCCTGTTCGAGGAACCAGATCTGATTGGGCGTCATGAGTGTCGGTCCGGACAGCGTTCCCTGTTCCGCTCCGATACGTCCTTGGGTGGTGTGGGTGGCTTGGGTGGCGATGGTGGGGTGGGCGAAGACGTCGCGGAGTTCGAGGTGGAGGCCGGCGGTGTCGGCCGCGGCGACCGCACGGAGGGCGAGGAGGGAGTCGGCGCCGAGTTCGAAGAGGTTGTCGTGGACGCCGATGCGTTCGGTGGCCAGCAGCTCCGACCAGATGCCGGTCAGGGTCTGCTCGATCGGAGTGGCCGGTGCCACATACGGCTGGCGGGCGGCTTCACCCGGATCGGGCAGCGCCTTGCGGTCGATCTTGCCGTTGCCCGTCAGAGGCAGCGCGTCCAGCACCACCAAAGCGGCCGGCACCATATACGCCGGCAGGACCTCCGCGGCCTGGGCCCGGACCTTGTCGACCTCCAGGATCGCCCCTTCGACGGGCACGACATAGGCAGCCAGTCGGCGCGGGCCGCCAGGTGCTCCCCAGGCCTGTGCGACGGCGGCTTCGACCTGCGGGTCGGCCAGCAGCGCGGCCTCGATCTCACCCAGCTCGATGCGGTAGCCGCCGATCTTGACCTGGAAGTCCTCCCGGCCAAGGAACTCAATCGTTCCGTCCGGCAGGTACCGGCCCAGATCCCCAGTCCGGTACCACCGCTCCCCCGTCACCGGATCGGTCACGAACGAGGCAGCGGTCCGTTCCGGATCGCCCCAGTACCCCATCGCGACCCCGACCCCGCCGATCTGCAGCTCGCCGGCCACGAAGTCCGGACGATGCCGCAGATTCCCGTCCACCACCCGGAAACTCTGATTCACCAGCGGACGCCCGTACGGGATGCTCCGCCACGACGGATCCACCACACCGATCGGATACGCGATCGACCAGATCGACGCCTCCGTAGCACCACCCAGGCTCACCACCTCCAAACCGGGCACCAGGTCCCGCACCCGATCCGGCAACGACACCGCAATCCAATCGCCGGACAACAACGCCAACCGCAAACCCACCCCCTCCGCACCATGGGTTGTCAGGTGCTCCGCCAGGAGTTCCAAAAGTGCGGGGACGGTGTTCCATACGGTCACCTGCTCCCGGCGGAGCAACTCCGCCCACTGGGCTGGATCACGGGAACCGTCAGGGTCGGGCAGGACCAGGGCGCCGCCGGCGGCCAGGACTCCGAAGACATCCCAGACCGACAGGTCGAAGCTCAGCGACGACAGACCCAACACCCGGTCGTTCTCCGTCACCCGGAATCGGTCATTGATGTCGATGATGGTGTTGAGCGCGCCGCGGTGATCGATCATCACGCCCTTCGGCTCCCCCGTCGAACCCGACGTGAAGATCACATACGCCAGATCCGACGGATCCTGCACCCACTCCAACGGCTCGTCGGAGGTCTGGGCCCACTCGGAGTCGTCGTCCACCGGGATAACGTCTACGGCCGCCGGCCAGCCGACCATATCCTTGAGCGAGCTTTGGGTGAGGATGGTGCGGGTTCCGGTGCGGTGGATCAGGCCGTGCAGACGCCGCTCGGGCTGGTCAGGATCCACCGGTACATACGCGCCACCCGACGCCAGGACACCGAGCACCCCGGCGATCTGCTCCCAGCCCTTACGCGCCGCGACCA
Source organism: Streptomyces sp. H39-C1 (assembly GCF_027158125.1). Lineage (NCBI taxonomy): Bacteria > Bacillati > Actinomycetota > Actinomycetes > Kitasatosporales > Streptomycetaceae > Streptomyces > Streptomyces sp. H39-C1. The sequence continues at coordinate 39,898 of NZ_JAPVLS010000076.1, read as the reverse complement.
CCACCGGCTCACCCGGCCGGACCCCGGCCTCACGCAACCGCCGACCGATCCGCCACGCCCGCGACACCAACTCACCGAACGACATCCGACCACCCGGCCACACCACCGCATCCCGACCCGCCCACCGACCTGCAGCCGCAAAAACCCCCTCATGCAACAACCCACCCGACACCACACCCACCGCACCATTGGCCGCCTCACGCACCACCAACTGCCCCGACGGCGCGCCGACGGTGTGAGGGTCCTGCCACGCCGACAAGTCTTCGGTGAGGGAGGTGATGAGGTTCTGGTACGCGGCGAACATGTCGTCGAGAAGAGCGGGGTCGAAGAGGGCCTCCAGGCAGTCCCACGCAGTGACCAGGCCGTCAGTGCGTTCATAGACCTGGTGGTCGAGGGTGACCTGGGGGGTCTGCGAGATGGCTTCGCCCTGCCTGCCCAGACCGGGGATGGTTGCGGGGATCTGCTGTCCGATGGCGCTGGTGAAGACGACGGGCATGGAGGCCCGTTCCGCACCATGCTCACGCGCCAGATCCCGCAACACCCGAACCCCGCCATACGCCCGGTGCTCCAACCCCTCCCACACCTGACGCT
>NZ_JAPVLS010000076.1:0-39210 GCF_027158125.1 Streptomyces sp. H39-C1 | reverse complement strand
GCACATACAAATGAGTCGACACCTGCCCCAACTCAAACAACCCAGAACGACCCAACCAATACGCATGCTGCACATCAGTCAAACCAAACGCCTCAAACCGACCCCCCACATCCCCCACCAACACCGGAAGGTCGTCGGGGGTCGTGCCGGATTCCAGTGCGGCGCTTATCAGGTCGATCAGGCTGTTCAGCGTCGGCTCTTCGATGAGCTCGACGAGGGGAAGGCTGGCGTGGAACTGGGCCTCAATGAGGGCTTTGAGTTCTGCAGCCGCGATTGATTCGAAGTACAGCGGCGTGTCGCCGTCCGTACTGGACTCGTCCCAGTCGGGACTTACCTGGGCGCACAGTGCGCGCAACTGAAGCTGCTGCGAGTCCGAGAGCGTGCCTCCAGCCGCTTCCGGCCCGGATCCCGCGGCGGTCGTGATTTCCGTAATGGCAGGGCTGACGTCCACGGCGATTCCTCCACGGCTGACGGGCGAGTTCACAACGGACCAGCATGGTCGAGTTCCGCCCCAGGATTAAGCCCCGCCTGGCGGGGCGATGGGCGATGCCTCACATGTGCGGGCGCCCTGCCCGGTCGGCTACTACTCACTCGGGGCGGCGGAGCGCTATGGCCTGCCCTGCCCCTCTTCGTGTTGGATTGAGGCTCGCGGACCTCCGGGAGAGGAAGCAATGAGATGGCGGGTTTGACTCGGCCGGACGCCGGGTCCTGTCATGTGTGGTGGGCTCCGGTTCGTTCATCGGTGCCAGCGATGCTCCAGCTACTGGACGACCAGGAGCGCATTCGGATGGAGCGGCTGTCGAAGCCTGCCGACCGAGATCGCTTCAGCACGGCGCACTGCCTGCTGCGGGTCCTGGCATCGGGGTACCTACGAGAACCGGCGGATCACGTTCTGATCGTGCGAAGTTGCACGCAATGCGGTGAACCGCACGGCAAACCGCGAGTGCAGGCGCGTCATGGCCCGGATCTGGAGGTCTCGCTGTCTCATACCGCCGGCCGCGTCGTCGTCGCCGTCGGTGATGCCTCGACCGGCGTGGACATCGAGCGCGTCCGACCGCTGAAGAACCTGAACCGGATCGCCGCCGCGACGCTGTCGGCGATGGAGCACCGGCAACTGGATCGGGTACCGGCGGCCGAACAGGCCGAGGCCCTACTCGCCCATTGGACGCGCAAGGAAGCGGTCCTGAAGGCCCTGGGCTGCGGCCTGGTGGTGCCGCCCGAGACCTTGATTGTCTCCGGTCCTGGCGAGCCCCCAAGAGTCCTGGCATGGCCGGAGGGTGTAGCCAAGGCACAGATGCGGTTGCGCATGCTGTCCAGTCCGCTTGGCGCCGGCTATGTAGGGGCGGTAGCCGTCTCGAGCCCTGGCGACATCACTCTGTGGGAACGTGACGGTTCGGAGATCATGGAACAGATCTGAGGGACGAGGCCTTCGTCCGCCGACTGCACGCTCAGCGGCGGGCGACGTACAGGGCCTGAGCGGCACTCCCGATGAGGCCCTTTTCGTCCCACAGTTGGGTGTGGGTGGTGCCGGTGCCGTGGTCACTGATGTGCGTCGTGGCGTCCAGTCCGGTCCATTCACCGGTGGGTTGCCGGTGAAGGTGGAGCGTCAGATCGACGTTGGCGAAGACGAATTCGTTCCAGTCGAGCACGGAGCTGACACCGCAGGCGATGTCGGTGTTGATGAACAGGTGTTGCAGGCGAGTGGCAGGTATCCCGGCGACCAGCGGCAGCGGGGTACGGGACCAGACGAACACCGGCCCCGGCTCGAGGAAGTCTCCTCGCACGAATCGGCGCTCGGAGGCCCGGAGGTAGCCGAACGGTGGTCGGGGATGCGGCTGCGCGGGCGGTATGACGGGCACCGGCCGCTCCTCATCCTGCCGGGGGAGGTCGAGCCGAGTGGATCGCATCCACCAACCCCTCAAAGTGGCACACGTCTTGCCTGCGACAGAGAGTTCAGCGACGACGAGTTGGAGGCTGGCGCCTTGGCGGGCCGTGTGCGCCGCGATCGTGACATCCGCGATCGGAACCGGTCCCAGGAAGTCGCATGTGGCTCGGGTCAGTTGGAACCCAGGAGCGGCAACAGAGTCCTCTGCCGCCTTGATGAGCAAAGCAGCGACGGCTCCCCCGTACTGATGGGTAGGGCCTTGAGCGCAGACGGTCGGACGGAAGGAGTCGTCTCCCAGCGGACGGTAGAACGCCTCGTCATCCATCGATCTGCCCTCCGTTTGGCCTGCGGCCGCTGACTTTGGTCCGGTATGACGGATACCGGAGGGGGGTTTGGCCTCTAGCGGTCAAGGACCCCTGGATTACCACTACAGGGTCGTAGTATATATAGAACCAGAAGCACCATGTAGCTCACTTGTTCGAGCGCCGACCGGGCACCACACCCGGTCAACCCACTTGCTGCACACGGGGGTTCAGCAGGCCCTATCGGTCGTTCCCCCTGAGCACTCCCTCCAGGATCCTGTGCCGCAACCCGCACAACCACCTGTACCCGAACGGCCGGGCACGCCCGACCGCATTTCGCATGGGGGCACCGCATGACCACCGAGGCGATCCAACAGACCCAGACAGAACCCGTTCGCGAGCTGGACGACATGGCTCGATGTAGTCACCTCAAGCTGCTCGTCGCGCTTGACAACGATGTTGTGCGTTGGGGTCTGTGCTCCATGCTCGACGCTCTCCCCACCGTGCATCAGACGACCGGTTGCGGGACTCACCGCGAGGCGCTGAACCTGTTGCAGCAGTCTCCGCAGGACGTAGTGGTGGCATCCTCGGCTCTCAACGGTGATTTGGCACAGCTCAGCACACAGGTTCACGCCGCGGGCGGAAAGCTGTTGTTGCTGCTCAGCAATGCCGGCGACGAAGCGATGATCCAGGCCGCCGCACAGTACGCGGATGGGTTCCTGCTCGAGACGGGTCTCACTCCCGAGGTCTTGCAGGATGCCCTCAGCCGGCTTCTACGGGGCGAGATGCCAATGCCGACGGCCCTGGCCCGCGAGCTGCTGTCCATGGTGCGTCGCAGGGACAAGGCGCCGCGCGGGCTCTTCCTCACTCCGCGCGAGCAGGAGGCGCTTGCGCTCCTGGTGGATGGCTACAGCAACAAGCAGATCGCACGACGGCTGAACATTTCGGAGCACGGGGCAAAGCGGCACGTTGCGAACGTTCTTGCAAAGCTGAACTGCTCCAACAGGACCTTGGCGGTCGCGATGGCTCTGCGGGACGGTCTGGTGCCCCAGGTTCCGTGACCCACCCCGGGGTCTCCCCGGGCCGGCCTTCCCCAAGGGGCCGGCCCGGGGGGACCCCGAGCAGAGCTATCGTCTACCACGCTTGCGTAGTAGATTGAGGATGTGATGTCCGAACCTGCTCCCACTGGTCTCGTTCTCGGCCCTCTCGAGGTCGAGATCATGAACGTGCTGTGGAGTGCACCGGCCCCGGTCTCCGTCCGGGACGTCCTCGACGCCCTCAACGGCACCCGCGGAACCCCGCTTGCCTACACCACTGTGATGACTGTGCTCTCCCGACTGGCCGACAAGGGCGCTGCCGCGCGCACCAAGGAAGGCCGGGGCTATGCCTATACCGCCGCGGTCGCCGACGAGGCGGCATTGGCGGTCCGCGAGGTGATCCGCGGATTCGGGGCGGCCGCCGTCGCGCACTTCGTCGACGAGGCCCGCAACGCCCCAGACCTCATGGCCCGGCTGGAGCGCCTGATGCAAGAAGGCGACCGCAAGTGATCGGCGGCTCCACCCACCGTGCCCAATGGGGCGTGTGGCTACCCGCGGCAGGCCTGGCCGTGCGGTTGGCCGGGACCGCATTCTTCATGTTCGTGGCTTTCTCCTTCGTCACAACCCGAGGGGCCGGGGCGTTGAACGGCTGGAGGCGTGGTGCCGTACTGGCCGCCCTGGCGCTCGCGGCCATCGGATGGTCGGTCTCGCATCTGCTCCTCATCCGATGGGGGCGCGACACTCGCGCCCTGCACCGAACCATCGAGCGATCCACCCTGCCCGCTTCCCCGCCGCTGATCGAGGCTGCGGGCCCCCTCGGAATGCTCGACCGGGTGGTCGAGATCGACGACCCACGGACGACGGCGTTCACATACGGCGCCGGCCGGCCCCGTATCGCCGTCTCCCGGCTGTTGATCGAGGAACTCGCTCCTGAACAACTCGAAGCCGTACTGCGACACGAGGAAGCACACCTGCGGCGCCTGGACCCGCTACGCCGCAGCCTGTTGGCCGTTGCCTCGGCGACCTTTTGGTATGTTCCGCTGGTCCGCTACTGGCAGTCGGTTCAGGTGATGCGCCAGGAGCTGCGGGCCGACCGCCATGCCCTCGACGCATGCGGCTGCCGAGCCGTCGCCGGGGCGTTGCTGGCGGTTTCACGAGAGGCCGGACCGGACCCCGTGACGGCTGCCATGGCAAACCCCGCACTCCTGGGGGCCCGCATCGCGCACCTGGAGGGGCAGACCGTCCCCTCCCCTCCGCTGACCTGGAGCCTGATGCTCCGCAGTTCCCTCGGGATGGCGGCGGTCGCCATGGTCGCCGTCAGCGCGATCTACGTCCTGGGCTGCCCCTGACGCCTTCCCGCTCGCGCACGAGCCCAGACCGATCCAGGAGGAGCCCCGGCATCGCCGGGGCCCTCGTTTGTCCGGAACACTATTTACTACTACGGTAGCGTAGTAGTTTGGATGGAGCGTCGCCCTCCCGGGCCGTTCTCCGGTCCGTTCGTTCCCGACATCCCGGATGCGAGATGCCATGTCTCCTTCACAGACCAGGCCGCGCAACGCGTCAGCCCACGCCCATGACCTGCCGGCTTCTGACGGTCGGACTCGGTTGGGGACAGCCTTACGACGAGGCAAGTGGCCGGTGCTGGTGTGCTGGCTCCTGCTCGCCGTCGCCCTGGGATCCTTCGCCAACCGTCTGACGTCGGTCGAGAAGACCGACGAGATGTCCTTCCTGCCACGCAGTTCCCAATCGACGCAGGTAAGTGCGGTCCTGAGGACCGCCCCCGGCGGGGACGCCTTGGACGCGGTCCTCGTCTACCACCGCGACAGCGGACTCACCGCCACCGATCGGCAGCGGCTCGACCAGGAGCGCCGGCGGATCGTCGCGCTGCGACTGCCCGGCGCGCAGCAACCCGGTCCCGTGCACGTCGCCCCGGACGGCACGACAGCCGTGTACACCATCGCCGTCGACCGGAAAGCGGGCGACGACCAACTGAAGGACACCGTCAAGGCACTGCGCGAAAACGCCGCCGACCGCGACGGCCTCCAGGTGCGCGTGACAGGAGCAGCAGGGCTTCAGCTGGACCATGCGGAGATCTTCTCCGGCGTGGGCACCACGTTGCTGTACGCGACCGCTCTGGTCGTCGCTGTGTTGCTGCTGCTGACGTATCGCAGCCCGGTGCTCTGGTTGCTGCCGCTGTTCACCGTGGGTCTTGGACTGCGCGTCGCTCAGGCGGCCGTCTACGGCTACGGAAGCAACGGCGGCACCGTGTCGGACCTCTCCGCGGGCATTCTGACGGTGCTGGCCTTCGGCGCCGGAACGGACTACGCCCTGCTCCTGATCTCCCGCTACCGCGAGGAGTTGCGGGTGCACGCCGACCGCCATGAGGCGCTGGCTGAAGCACTGCGTCGCAGCGTGGGTGCCATCACGGCCTCGGCCGGCACGGTCGTGGCCGGCATGCTCTGTCTGCTGGCCGCCGAACTCAACTCCGACCGCGGTCTGGGTCCCGTGGCGGCCATGGGCGTCACCGTGGTCTACCTGGTGACAATGACCTTGCTGCCCGCGCTGTTGGCTCTGTTCGGCCGCTGGCTCTTCTGGCCCCTGGTCCCTCGGGTAGGAGCCGTCGCGGCGAACCGCACCGCACTGTGGGCGCGAATCGGGGCAACAGTGGCCAAGCGGCCCCGGACGGTCTGGGCAGGAACCGCCGCGGTGCTCCTGGTGATGGCGGCAGCACTGCTCGGCGCGTCCACCCAACTGAATCCGCTCAACGAGTTTCCGTCCTCGGTCGATGCGGTGACCGGCCAGAAACTGATCGCCGGCAGCTTCCCCGCAGGCGCCTCAGCGCCGACGTCGGTCGTGGTGCCTTCCGAACTGGCCGCGAGGACCATCGCCGTCGTGGAACGCACCCCGGGGGTGAACGAAGTGACCGCCACGCGGCACATCGGTCAGCGAACGGAGATCATCACCGTCCTGGGCGACGACCCGTACAGCGGGCGGGCATTGGCCACGGTCCGCACCTTGCGTTCGCGGCTGGCGGCCGAAATCGGCAGCCAGGCGTGGGTGGGCGGACCGACAGCGACCCAGGTGGACACCCGCGCAGCGGCAGCGCGTGATGACGCGGTCATCGCCCCGCTCGTCCTCGGTGTCATCCTGCTGATCCTCATGCTGCTGCTGCGCGCCGTCCTAGGACCGCTGCTGCTGGTGTTGACCGTCGTACTCAGCTTCGCCGCGGCATTCGGCACGAGTACGGCGTTCTTCGACCACGTCATGGGCTACGCCGGCATCAACCCGTCCATCCCGTTGTATGTGTTCATCTTTCTCGTGGCCCTCGGCGTCGACTACAACATCTTCTTGATGCACCGAGTGCGGGAGGAGAGCGCGCAGCACGGCACCAGAATCGGCATGCTGCGGGCGCTGGAGGGCACCGGTGGAGTGATCACCTCGGCCGGCGTGGTTCTCGCCGGTACCTTCGCGGCCCTCGCAGTCCTCCCGTTCGTCCCCCTGGCCGAAGTCGGCTTCGCCGTTGCCTTCGGCGTACTCCTGGACGCCATCGTTGTCCGCTCGCTGCTGGTGCCGGCTCTCGTTCTCGACCTCGGGGATGCTGTCTGGTGGCCGCGCCGCAGCGCAGGACGCGCCTCCTCGACGGCGACCGGAGATCCCTCTCCGCTGCCTGTCACCGACTGAACCTCACTTCTCCCCACGTCGGCCCTTTCCGGCCGTGCGGCATGGCCGATCGGGCACTACGTCCGATCGGCCTTCGTGCTTACAAAGGCCGCCCGGAGTGGACTGTGCGCCGTAGCCGCCCACGCGCGATGCTCGCTTCGCCAGGAGCCGGTCCTACCGGCCGGCCAGGGAGGAGACGACCATGGGGAACGCGGCCATCGCGCTCCAGTCGTTGGGAAAGGTCTATCCGGACGGCACACAGGCCCTGGACGATCTCACGTTCGATATTCCGCGCGGCGAGACGTTCGGCTGTCTGGGACGGAACGGCGCCGGTAAGACCACTCTGATCAACCTGCTCACCACCTTGGAGACGCCCACCAGCGGATCCGCCCAGGTGTGCGGACACGATGTGGTGCGCGAGCGCACCTCGGTTCGCGCACGGATCGGCGCGTCCCTGCAACAGGTCGCACTCGACGAGCTGATGACCGGCCGCGAGCACCTGGCCTTCATTGGCCGGCTGGCCGGACTGAGCACCTCGGGCGCCACCGCGCGCGCTGAGGAACTCATCGACCTGTTCGGACTCGGCAGTGCCATGGACAAGGTCGTGGCCGTCTGTTCCGGCGGTACACGTCGTCGGCTGGACCTCGCTCTGGCCCTGATGCGCGACCCGGACGTGCTGTTCCTGGATGAGCCGACCACCGGCCTGGACCCGCAGAGCCGGCGTGCCCTGTGGGGCTGGGTCCGCGCCTTCGCCGTCAACGGCGGCACCGTACTGCTCACCACGCAGTACCTGGAGGAGGCCGATGTCCTGGCCGATCGGATCGCGGTCATGGACCGCGGCCGGGTCGCGGTCCTGGACACTCCTCGCCGGCTCAAAGCCCGCTACGGAGGAAAACGGGTCCAGGTGCGCCCCACCGACGGCGACGAACACCTGCGTGTCCTCGCGGAGTTCGGGCCGTCTGCGACCGCAGGACCTGACGGAGTGACCCTGGACGCGGCAGCTCCCGGTCTCCTGCTCAAGACCATCGACCGGCTCGCCTGCCTCGGAGTACCCGAGACCGCCTACAGCATCGAGGAACCGACCTTGGAGGACGTCTTCGTCCGCCTCACCGGTTCCGCGCCCGCCACCGACGGCGAAGCACAGACCGCCGCCGGGCTCGCCGCTCTCGGCAGGAGCCTGGCCACCACCAGGGGTAAGGGAAACCGGACGTGACCGACACCGATGTAGCTCCGGACACCGCGGCGTGGCGCACACCCCACGGCACCTCCCAGAGCGTGTCCCAGAATCACCTCGCGGGCGAGGTATGGATGCTGCTGCGCCGCAATATCCGCGAGGCTTTGCGCAGCCCGGTGATCGCCTTCATCTTTCCCGTGCTGTTCCCGCTCTTCGCCGAGACCCTCGTCGCCTCGTCGTACGCCCGGGTCTCGTCCCTGGAGAGCTTTCCCATCCAGCCCTACACCGCCTACATGGCCCCGGGCATGATGCTGCTGGCCGGCATGATGGGCTCCGGATACTCCGCCACCGCTCTCGTGCTGGACGTCCAGACCGGATTCCTCCAGCGGCTGCGGCTTCTGAACGTGCGCCCGTCCGCGATTCTGCTGTCCCGGATCATCTTCGACGCCCTGCGAGTACTGCCCGCCGCAGTCGTCGTGCTCCTGGTGGGTCTGGCCCTGGGAGCCCGTCTGGAATCCGGCCCGGCGTCCGTGGTGGGGCTGCTGGTGATGTGCAGCGCCTGGTCGGTGGCGTACGGCGGACTCTTCTACATCGTTGCGCTGACCACCTGGAACCCTCAGGCCCCATTGGCGATGTCCCCGCTGTTCATCCTGCTGATGTTCACCAGCACGGCGGCCATGCCCACGTCCCTGCAACCGGGCTGGCTGGCCTCCCTGGCGCACTACAACCCGTTCACCTACGTCACCGAAGGCGCGCGAGCGCTGATGACCGGACCGGTCACAGCGCATGCCCTGCTGCCCGCCGCCGCCGTACTCGTCGTCGGTATCGCGCTCACCCAAGGCTTCGTCATCCCGCTGTTCCGGCGCGCCGTCGAGCGCTGAGGAGCCCGCCACCGCCGTCCGTGGAGTTTCGAGGAGTTTCTATGGTCACCCAGGTCGAGCCGATCTCTTCTGCGACGACTTCCTCCGCCATCGAGCCCGCTGTGTTCTTCGGGTCCGTTACCGTACCCGCGACTCTGACCCGCGCCGCGCTCACTGACAAGGGCATCTTCCTGGTCGACGGCGATCTCACCGAGTGCCGCCTGACATATCGCGAATTGCATGACAGCGCTCAGCGCGTCGCCGCCGGACTGGTGGCAGACGGGGTGCGACCTGGCGACCGGGTCTGTCTGCTGTCAGGGACCGATGAACCGCTGCTGCGGACGCTGTTCGGTGTCTGGTACGCCGGGGCGATTCCGGTACTGCTACCTCTGCCACGCAGGCGAGGCGAGCTGGACGGCTTCCTTGCGGACATCGGCCGGCGCGTCGAGGCGGTGGACGCCCGGGTCCTGGGCGTCGCCGACGCCTATGCGGAGCTCTTCCGGGATCTGGCGCGGCCGGAGCGCCGCGTCGCGGCCATGAGTGATCTGGCCGCGGGTGGACCCGGATCCGCGCCGCCGCTGCCTCAGGATCCCCAGGCCACCGCACTGCTCCAGTTCACCTCGGGGACGACCAAGTCCTCGCGCGCCGTGATGCTCAGCCACCACAACGTGCTGTCCAACATGGCAGCGGTCTGGCACGGCTACGGTGTGGGGCCCGATGAGGTCGGCATGACCTGGCTGCCGCTCAACCACGACATGGGCATCATCGGACTGCTCGGCTGCGTGGCACGGGGCAACGACGTGGTGGTGCAATCGCCGGAGGACTTCGTCGCGAGCCCCCTGTCCTGGCTCAGTGCGATCTCGCGCTACCGGGTCTCGCTCATCGGCGCCCCGAACTTCGCCTACGCGCTCGCGGGGCGCCTCTTGCGGAACACCCAGCGCAAGCTCGATCTGTCCTGCCTGAAATGGGCGGTCAACGGCGCCGAGCCTATCGACGTCGAGAGCCTCACTGCCTTCACCACCGCTGCCGAACGCTACGGGATGCGGCCGACAGTGCCATGCCCCGTGTTCGGGCTGGCCGAAGCAACGCTCTGCGTGACCATGCTGCCCACCGATACCCCTCTGGCCGTGGCCTGGGTGGACCGCGACGCGCTGGAGGTCCAGGGCCGCGCAGTCCCGGTCCCGGCCGACGCACCCGGGAACCGCCGGCTGGTGGCCTGCGGTCATCCGATACCCGGCACCCGGCTGGCCATACGGGCCGAGGACGGATCCGATCTCCCCGACGGGCACGTCGGAGAGGTCTACATCTCAGGCCAGTGCGTCACCTCCGGGTACTGGAACGACCCCCGGGGAACCGAGGAGATCCTGGTCGACGGATGGCTGCGTACCGGTGACCTGGGCTACATGGGCGAACAGGGCCTCGTGGTCTGCGGCCGCCGCAAGGACATGATCATTCTCAATGGCCGCAACATCTACCCCGAGGACTTCGAAGCGGAGGCCGAATCCGTGGACGGTATCCGGATGGGCAATACCGCTGCCTTCTACGACCACGCCACCGACAGGATGATCCTGGTGGCCGAGGGCCGCGTGCCGGCCGGCCAGGCCGACGCCCTCGCGCGGCGTCTGATGGATCATCTGCGCCGTCAACTGCCGGTGCCTCCGCACGAGGTGCTGATCTGTCCGGCCTCCACCGTGCCCAAGACCACCTCGGGCAAGCGACAGCGCGGACGGTGTCGGGAGCTCTACCAGGCGAACTCCCTGCCGGTGCTGGGGCGGGCCGCACGCAATGCCTCTACCGGGGCGCAGACGACGGGCTCCGGGCGATGACCGCCGCCACGGTCCGCCTGCTACCGCCCGCCCAGGCACAGGACGCATCCGTACATCCCGTACCGGATCTGTACTGCTTCCCGCATGCGGGCGGCGGTGTCCCCACGTTCCTCCCATGGAACACCGCGCTGGCCGGGCAGGTGCGGGTGCACGCGGTCGGTTATCCCGACCCGGCTCCCGGCGGCGCCCGCAGCATCACCGCGGTGGCATCCGCGATCGCCGACCGGCTGCGGCCCGGCCCTGGTGCCATCTTCCTCGGGCACAGCATGGGGAGCCTGGTCGCCTTCGAGACAGTGCGCGAGCTCCACCGACGCGGCGTGCGCGGCCCGCAAGTGCTCGTGGTCGCCGCCCACGCCGCTCCTCATCTGGCACGGCAGCGACCGCCGGTGCACACCTTGGCGTCCGGATCCTTCTGGCAGGAGGTCGGGGCGCTCGGCGGCACGCCCCCGGAGGTGCTCCGCAGCCCGGAACTCCGGCTGGCGACCGAGCCGCGACTGCGTGCGGACTTCGCCGCCTGTGAGACCTACCGGTTCACCTCAGGACCACCGCTCAGCTGCCGCGTACTGGCCTACGCCGGCGCGGATGACCCCCAGGCAGGGCCTGCTGCCATGCAGGCCTGGCAACTGCACACGCTGGGCGGCTTCTCCCTCGCCACCCGGCCGGGTGACCACTTCTTCCTGCACGACGACCCCATCGGTCTCGTTCAGGATGTCCTGGCGCACGCCGAGACACCGCCTTGGGACCGGCGGTGACGCGGGCTCCGCGGGCCGTCACGGCACCGAACGCCGCCATTCTGGGCGTGGGCGCCTACCGTCCGGCCCGAGTGCTGGACAACGACGAACTGTGCCAGGTGCTGGATGCCGCAGGCCGGGCGGTCGTTCTGCGCTCAGGGATCCGCAGTCGTCGGAGGGCGGCTCCCAGCGAATCACTCGCAGCCATGGCGCATGCCGCGTCGGCCAAGGCGCTGGCCTCCGCAGGTTTCCGACCGGGCGAAGTGGATCACATCATCGTCACCACGATGAGCCGGCCCGGTGGCCATCCACCGGTGTCCAGCGAACTGGCCCAGCGGCTGCCGACCAGACGAGCGACCATCTCCGACATCTCCGCCGTCTGCGCGGGCTTCACCTCGGCGTTGGCGCTGGCCCGCAATGCCGTCGTCACCGAGCAGGCACGGTGCGTCCTGGTGGTCGGCACCGAGCGGATGCTGGACATCGTCGACCCACGCGACCGCAGCACTGCGGCACTGTTCGGCGACGGCGCCGGCGCCATGGTCGTGGGGCCGTCCCGCCAGCTGGGCATAGGCCCAGTCAGCTGGCGCCCCGAGGAGTCCGAGCGCGGTCTGGCCAGCCGCGGCGAAGCGTGGGTGAGTCTGCGGTCACAGGCCACCAACAGCTGGCCCTACCTGCGGATGGACGGAACCCAGGTGTTTCGCTGGGCGATGTCGGAACTCCCGCAGATCGCCCAGACCGCTCTTGACCTGGCCGAGGTGAAGGCCTCGGAATTGGATGCCTTCATCCCCCACCAGGCCAACCAAAGGATCGTGGACGGCATCGCCCGGGCTCTGAACCTCCCGCGCCGAGTGGCCATCGCCCGGGATCTGGTCGAAATGGGTGACACATCGGCGGCCTCCATACCCATGGCCATGGAGGAGTTGCTGGCCAGTGGAAAGGCTCCTGCGGGAGGCCTGGCTCTGCTTCTGGGATTCGGGGCCGGGCTGGCACACGCAGCCCAGGTGGTGCGGCTGCCCTGAGCTGGTGGTTCAGCGCGTGATGGAGGGCAGGTCCGCTGCGGGACCTGCCCTCCACCTCGTGCTGAACAGCCTGTTCCTGTTACGAAAAGCCCGGCGCGGGCCCTCTGCGAGGCCAGCCACTCGTCACCGACTTCCCAGGATCACCGATCAGGGCACATAGGCGCGCCCTCGCACGAAGGTGCTCATCAACGGCGTCCAGGTGTTGGGGCGAACCGTGTCGAGGATGCTGATGGCGAAGCCGGCCGCACCAATGGCCGTGACGGTATCGCGGTTGAGGCGGCAGCCGGCTGCCATATGGCGCACCAGAGGAGTAACTGCGCTCTGGGCACCGGCCACCCAGGGATTCCGGGAGCGCACATGTTCCAGAAAGACCAGCGTGCCGTCCAGGGTGAGGACGCGGCGGATCTCGGAGAGCGCTCGGGCCTGGTCCTTCACGCTGCACAAGGTCAGTATCGCCACCACGGCGTCGAAACTGGCATCAGGGAAAGGCAGATCATCAGCGGTGGCGTCCACAACGGTAACGGGGACTCGCGACCGGGAGACATTACTCTGCAGACGCGCGCGCAGTGCCCGGGAGGGTTCCGCGGCGACTACGTGAGTGGCCCATTGGTAGTGGGCCAGATTCTCCCCGCTTCCCGCACTCAATTCCAGAACGCGCCCGAACAGCGGGCTCACCAAGTCCGATCGGGCATGGCCGGCGCATCTGCGTTCCACGGCATAGCCGCACCGTTCGAACAACCCGGTGAACCGACCGCTGGTTCTTGTTTCGCCGTCGACGGGCACCGGCATGGCGTCCACCTCCGCGTTCGCATCCTGCCCCCGGCCGGGAAGCCGACGGCTACTGCCCGTTCACTTCCCGATACCGCTTGGAGCGATACCTCAGGACCCGCAGTCCGTGGGACGGTCCGCGGGTCCTGGGCGTCAAGGATGTCAGATACGAGGCGTCAGCGACTGGAGTTCGTAGGTCACGCGCACCCTGTAGTTGACCTTCGATCCGTCAGGGAGCTTTGAGCTGGTGTCTTGCTTACGGATCATTTTCAGATAGGTGCCGGTATGTGTCTCAAACCAGACGTCGGCCACCGCGGTGCCGTTCAACTCGCCCTGGACGGAGCTGTCCAGCTCGACGTGGTAGGCCTGGACCGGCTTGCCGCCCACCATGACGGTCTCTGTGTTCTTGAACAGAATGTCGATGCGGGAAGAGTCCATGCCCGACGCATAGCAGATGGTGGACTGGCGCCCACCAGGGCCGACGGCCTTGCCACCTACCTGGACCATGCCGGGATTGCACACGTGCGTCATCGCTCGGTGCACCGATCCGAAGGTGATCTCGGAGATATGCGCCATGCACAGGAATTCACCGGGCGCACTGCACTGGCGGTGTCCGTCGGTGTACTCCTTGCCCGTCTGGAAGTAGAGCTCCCAGCCACACCCGCTGGAGCGCAGCACCGTGGCCGGACTGACCGCGGGAAATGGACGGACGTACTTCTGCCCGTTGTACTCGACCCAGTCCTGCCCCTGGGTGGCGTAGGTATACACCCCCGGAGCGGGTGCTGTGAAGCCGGCCAGCGCGGCATTGGGAGCGACGGGCATCTTGGTCGGCAGGTGGAGGTCCTCCCGCAGCGCCGTCGGATGCTGCCGGTATTGCTCCACGGCCTGGTCGATGCTGATCGCGGTGAGTTTGGGGGAGAACAGCGTCTGCGGGGCCTTGGAGGCATAGATGAATGCGCCGGCGGCGAGCAGGACCAGGACGACGGGCAGGATGTTGAGGAGGCGGACACGGCGGCTGCGCCGGAGCCTGGCAGGACGGAGCATCGGAATTCCTTCCGTGGTGGGTGCCGCCCGCTGCGCTCCCAGCGGGCGGGCGGCGGTCAGGACAGCAGCGGAAGGACGTCCTTGGACAGCCATTCCAGGGTGTCGACGATCTCCTGGGGCCTCAGATTGAGGTCGAGGACCATCATCGAAATGCCGTTCTCGCGATAGGCGTCGAAGGTCTCCGCGAGGTCGGCGGGAGTGCCGCTGAGGTTGTTCCGGTCCGACATGAAGTTCATGACGGGGAATGGCGGAATCAGCCCTCGCCGGGCGGAGAGCATGATGGTGCCCGGGTCCCGTCCGGCCTCTTCCGCATGGCGGTGGATCAGGTCACGAGCCGGGGGAATCTCCTCCGGGTAGACCTCATGGCCGAGCCAGCCGTCCCCCAGCCGGCCGACACGCCGCAGGGCCGGGTCGGAGTTACCACCGACGTGGATGGGCGGCCCGCCGGGACGATACGGCCGGCTGGTCAGCCACATGTCGTCAACGGTGCTGAAGCGGCCGTGGAAGGACACCGGGTCGGCAGCGGACCACAGGGTCCTCATCACGGCAATGGCCTCGTCGGTACGAGCTCCGCGCTCGCGGCGCGGGATGCCGACTGCGGCGAACTCCTCGTCCATCCACCCGATACCCGCACCCAGGTCGATCCGCCCCTCGGACAGTTGGTCCAGCGCCGCGAGTTCCCCGGCGAGGATGACGGGATTCCGATAGGGCAGGGCAAGGACGTGGGTGCCGATGCGGATGCGCTCGGTCGCGCCTGCGACCACTCCCATGACGGCGATCGGGTCGAGCCAGGCGACACCCCAGTTGTAAGCGTCGGATGTGGTGGCTCGCGGGTAGAGACAGGTGGAATGGCGCTCGGCGGGCAGGGCGACGTGACTGCTGATCCACAGTGAGTGGAAGCCGAGTCGGTCAGCTGCCTCCGCTACCTGGAGCACGTACTTGCGCCGGCCCGCCGGACCCACTGTGGGCAGTGAGATCCCGATATCCATGGACTCCTCCGTAAGAGACAGAGCTGCCACCATGGGTGAGGCGCCGTCACGTGAGCCAGCCTCAGCGGAGCAGCACCAACGCAGCCTCCGATCCGGCCCGCCCCAAGGTGACCGTTCGGGGCCTCTGGTCGGGTCTTTCACCCGGGCCGGTGTGCCGGTTCGCTTACGGGGACGATTACCACCCGCGAGTTCTCCGGAGGCTGCATGTACGACGTCATCGTGGTCGGAGCCCGCTGTGCCGGCTCCCCCACCGCCATGCTGCTCGCCCGGAAGGGGCACCGGGTACTGGTGCTGGACCGGGCCGAGTTCCCTTCAGACACCATGTCCACCCACTTCATGCACCAGAGCGGACTGGCCCGGCTGCGGTCATGGGGTCTGCTCGACCGACTGGCCGCGACCGGCTGCCCGCCCATCACCGAGGCGGTCTGGTGGTACGGCGACCTGCCGATCCGCGGCAGCGCGCCGGCCTACGACGGTGTCGCGGAGGCTTATGCCCCGCGGCGCATCGTGCTGGACGCCATGCTGGTGGACGCCGCCCGCGAGGCCGGGGCGGAGATCCGCGAGGGCTTCACCGTCCGCGAACTGATCATCGAGGACGGCACCGTGGTGGGTGTTCGCGGCCGCAGTCACGGAGGACAGGAAGAGGAGCTTCGGGCGCGTGCCGTCGTCGGAGCGGACGGGCACCGGTCCCTGGTCGCCCGGACGATGAACGCCGAGGTCTACAAGGAGCGCCCGTCGATCACGGTGGCCTACTACACGTACTGGACCGGGCTCAAGCGCGGTTACGAGGTCTACCTGGGCAATGAACAGCAGGTCGCGGTCATGCCCACGCACGGCGACGCCTGCCTGATCGTCTGCGCACTGCCGAACGCGGAGTTCGGCCGCTACCGCGCCGACGTGGAGGGCACCTACCACCAGATCATCGAGGACACCTGCCCTGAACTGGGCAAGGAGATGCGCGAGCACGGACAGCAGATGGAGAAGTTCACCGGTACCAAGGACCTGCCGAACTTCTACCGCCGCCCGTACGGCACCGGTTGGGCGCTGGCCGGGGACGCCGGGTTCCACAAGGATCCGGTCACCGGACAGGGAATCGCCGACGCCTTCCGGGACGCCGACGTGCTGTCAACCGCGCTGCACCGGGTACTGACCGGCACCGGGGAGTGGGATCAGGAGATGGCCAACTACGAGGAGACCCGTAACCAGGCCACCGCCGCGCTCTACGAGTTCACCTGCCTGGCCGCGACTCTGCAGTTCAGCGACCGGATGCGTCAGGCCTTCACCGTCCTGTCGTACGACCAGGCCGAGGCGAACGCCTTCCTGGGCCTGGTCGCCGGCACCACCTCGGTCATCGAGTTCTTCTCCGACGAGCACATGGGCGGGTTGGTGGAACGCTCCAAGGACGTCGGCGACCGGGAGCTCACTCTGACACGCCAGGCTGCCGCGACTGGCTGAGCGATGAGCAGCTCGGCCTCATCACCCCGCCTCCTTGGAAGGGAGACCCCGTGCTCGAGACGATGCCACGGACCGCCGAAACACCGGTCCTGGAGGATTTCCATCCCTACTCCGATCAGTTCCGCCAGGACCCGTATCCGCACTACCGGCGAATCCTGTCCATGGGAGGCCCGGTGTACTGGGACTACATGGAGGCCCATGTCGTGGCCCGGCACGCTGATGCCACCGCGGTGCTGGCCGATCCCCGTCTGACGGTCGAACCGCCGCCGGCGGTGGCCGCGCTCCTGGCTTCGGTGGTGCCGGCCGCTCTGTTGCCGATGCAACGCACCATGTTGTTCGCCGACCCGCCGGACCACACCCGGCTACGGGCGCTGGTACGTCACGCGTTCACCCCTGTGGCACTGGACG
The DNA here is from genome assembly GCF_027158125.1 of Streptomyces sp. H39-C1. Lineage (NCBI taxonomy): Bacteria > Bacillati > Actinomycetota > Actinomycetes > Kitasatosporales > Streptomycetaceae > Streptomyces > Streptomyces sp. H39-C1. The sequence continues at coordinate 22,052 of NZ_JAPVLS010000076.1, read as the reverse complement.
CTGCTATGGCTCGTGGCCGGGAGGTGGCCTGTGCGGTGCTGGACGACCTGGAGCCGGGCCGCCAGTTCGATGTGGTCGACGATCTCGCCTACCCCGTCGCGCTGCGCATCATCGGCGAGACCATGGGGGTTCCGGCAGCGGATCTGGAGATGCTCAAGCCATGGTCCCAGGCGATGGTTCCGGCGGCCGACATCCCTTCAAGGCCCGGAGCGGTGGAGGGAGCCACCGAGGCATATCTGGGATTCGACCACTACTTCGGCGCTCTGTCGGAACGACTCCGGGTCTCCGGCGGCCAGGGGCTCCTCATGCCCCTTCTGGCCGCCGAGGCCGAGGGCGTGATCACCCAGGCCGAACTCCACGCAATGGCTGCCCTGATCTTCGTCTCGGGGCACGACACCCTGGTCGGCCTCATCGCCAATGCCCTCAACACCCTGCTCGCGCATCCCGATCAGTTCGACCTGCTGCGTTCCACGCCAGAACTGGCGGGGCAGGCCGCCAACGAAGTGCTGCGCTTCGAGAGCCCATTGCAGCTGGCCACCGCCGGCGGCGGTCGGTGGGCCGCCGCACCCATCGAGATCGCGGGACGGCTCATCCCGGAACACAGTCGCGTACTGACCTTGGTGGCAGCGGCCAACCGGGACCCGCACGTCTATCAGGACCCCGATCACTTCGACATCACCCGGCCGGGAATCCGGCACCTGGCACTGGGGCACGGCCTGCACTACTGCGTCGGGGCTGCCCTGGTGAAGGCCCAAGGACGCATGGTCCTGGAGGAACTGGCGCGCCGTCAGCTGCAATTCGAGCCGGTCAGCGACCGGCAGGAGTGGCTGCCGGTCTTCATCCAACGCCGCCTGATCCGCCTGGACCTGCGGGTGACCGGCCGCTGAGGGGCGGGAACGGTTGCCACCCTCCACTCTTCCTACTACGGTTGCGTAGTAGGAAGAGTGGAGGCTTTTATGCACGACGTAATCATCATCGGCGGCGGTCCCGCTGGACTCAGTGCCGCGCTGACCCTGGGGCGCTCCCGTCGCACCGCCCTGGTGTGCGACGCCGGCGCCGGACGGAACCGGAGCGCCCCGAACAGCCACGGGTTCCTCACGCGCGACGGCATGCCCCCCGATGAGCTGCGCACCGCAGGACGCAAGGAACTCGCCGGATACGACGGTGTCGAGCTGCGCGACAGCATGGTCCTGGCAGCCGAGGGCACAGCCGGCGCGTTCACCGTCGGTTTTCAGGACGGCAGCGAGGCCCAAGGGCGTCGGCTACTGCTCGCCACCGGAATGATCGACCGATTGCCCGATGTGCCGGGCCTGGCCGAAATCTGGGGGGTGAGCGCGTTCAACTGCACGTACTGCGACGGATACGAGGCGGGCGGGCGGCGCGTCGCCGTCCTGGGCGGCGACAGCGGTGCGTTGCGCCTCGCCGTGCAGATGTTCCGGCTGTGCGAGGACCTCGTTCTGTGTACCGGTGGAGCTCCCATCGAGGACGAAGAACTACTGCGCCTGATGGTCTCCCAGGGCATGGGTCTGCACGAGGAACCGATCGACCGGCTGGACGAGCGTGGAGGCCGCCTGCGCGCGGTGGTCTTCGACGACGGCGACACCCTGGAATGCGACGCGCTGTTCCTGCGGCCGTTCACCCGCCAGGGCAGCAGGTTGCCCGAGATGCTGGGCTGCACGTTCTTCGAGGACGGCAGCGTGGTGGTCAATGACTTTCAGCAGACATCCGTGCAGGGGGTGTTCGCTGCCGGGGATCTGGCCCGCCGCGAGGGGTTGCCGTTCGCGGCCACGCAGATCGTCCACGCGGCGTCCGCCGGCGCTTTGAGCGCGGTGGTCATGGATCAGGAGTTCCTTGGGGCGGAGATGCAGCACCTCAAGGAAGCCGCCATCGCGCGACGCTGATGCGGCCCTCCCGAACCACGTAGTGCAGGTCCGGACCCGCGGGGGTTCGGACCTGCACTACGTGGCGCTGTATCAGCTCTCGGCCGGAGCCTGCTCCCGGGCCTGGGCGAGCTTGGCTTCGTGGTCCTCCTTGAACTTGCGCAGGAATTCCACCGTCCACAGCGGAACCGAGGGTGCCAGGATCGTAAGGATCAGTAGCACACCGGCCAGTGGCAGGGCCCAGACGAAGACCACGTGGATGGAATCCGCGAAAGCCTGCGAGAAGGCGGAGTGGACCGCCGGCGACAGGGTCGAGCTGGAGGTCATGGCCTGGCGGACGAGGCGGTCGGGCGACGCGCCGGGAGCCAGGGCCCCGGCGGAAGAGGTTGCCAAGCGGTCGGAGAGCTGACGCACCAGGATCGTACTGAACAGGGCGGTTCCCACCGCCCCTCCCATGGATCGGCAGAACATGGCGGTGGAGGACGCCACGCCGAGGTCCTGGGGTTCGGCGGAGTTCTGCATGACGAGTACCAGAAGCTGAATCTGGAATCCGATGCCGGCGCCCAGGACGAACATCTCCGCGGCCATCTGCCAGTCCGGTGTCGAGCCGTCAAGCTGGGTCAGCGCCGCGAAGCCGACCAGGGTCAACGACGCGCCGATGATCGGGAAGGGCCGGTAGTGGCCGGTAGCGGTGACACGGCGGCCCACCAGGGTCATCGTGATGCACACCCCGAGCATGAGCGGGGTCAGGGCCAGGCCGGAGGTGGCCGCGCTCATCCCGCGCACCGCCTGGAAGAACTGGGGCAGGAACACCACCGCGCCGAGCAGCAGCATGCCCAGCACCAGAGAGGCGGGGACGGCGAATCGGAAGGCCGGCGCGCGAAACAGGTGCGGGGGCAGGACGGGGTTGGGGGCCCGGTGCTCCCACCACACGAACACCGCGATCAACACGGCGCCGATCACCAGGAGTCCGGCGATCTGGGCCGATCCCCAGGCGTAGTCCCTGCCGCCCCAGACGGTGACCAGCATGACGCAGGTGACCGCCGAGACCAGCAGAGCAGATCCCAGGAAGTCGATCGCCCCGCGGACCGGAGTGTGTTCGGCGGTGAAGTACCGGATGATCAGCAGGAGCCCGATCAGTCCGATCGGAATGTTGATGTAGAACACCCATCGCCAGTTGAGGTAGTCGGTGAACACCCCGCCCAGGAGGGGGCCTCCCACGCTGCCGATGGCGAAGACGGTACCGGTGTAGCTGAGGGCTTTGCCCCGCTCGTGGAGCGGCACCAGGCCGGCGATGGCCGCACTGCCCAGTGTCAGCAGCCCTCCCCCGCCGAGTCCCTGGATCACACGAAGTGTCACCAGCGACCCGACGTTGGGAGCCAGTCCACAGAGGGCGGAGGCCGTGATGAAGATGCCCAACGCAATGAGAACCATTCGGCGCCGACCGTAGATGTCACTCAGCTTCCCGTAGAGCGGTGCCGAGGCCGTCGTGGTGAGGAGATAGGCGCTGACCACCCAGGTCACCGATCCCAGGCTGCCCAGATCAGTGGCCACCGACGGCAGAGCCGTCGCGACGATTGTCTGGTCCAGCGTGCTCAGCAGCATGCCGATGGCCAGACCGACGATGGCCAGGTTGGTCCGTCGGCGCTCCAATGCCGGTGCTACGGGGGGAGCTTGGGCTTTATCAGACATGGCAACCACCCGGAGGAATCGTGAGAGAGACGCCCATACGTCCGGCGCCCGTCGGATCAGCGGACTCCTTAATACTACACATGCATAGTAGATAGCGGGATTGCCAGGAGCCCGAGAACTGCCGCCCTTCGCCCGCACCCGGCGACGACTGCGGCTACAACGCGCGGCTGCACTGCATGAATTCGCGCCAACGGTGGGTCTCGGACGGCGGTGGGGGCTCGACGATCCGCACAGCCTCCTCGGTGATGCGCGTCTCCACGATGGTGAACGACCGGAACTCGACCGGCCCCTCCCCGCTCCCGCACTCGGCCGTGGAGACCACGACATAGTGGGCTCCTGGCTCCGACGCGTAGGAGACATCGGTGCGTGAGGGGTAAGCACCCGTGGCAGTGTGCGAGTGGTAGATGATGACGGGGTCTTCACCCCGCTCGTCCAACTCCCTGTACAGCCCCAGGAGATCAACGGAGTCGAATTCGTAGAACGTGGGCGAGCGTGCGGCGTTCACCATGGGAATGAAGCGCTCGGGGCGGTCACTGCCGGCCGGCCCGGCTACGATTCCGCAGGCTTCATCGGGATGGTCGGTGCGACAGTGGGCGACGATTGCGTCGTAGACGTCCTGCGCGAGGGTCAGCATGCCGGTCAGGATAGGAACAGAGTCCGGGCCGCGGGAGCATCCCTGGCCCAAGAGCCAGCCCACCCGCCGCATCATTGGACCCCGTTCGGACACGCCGAAGAGGCACACCGCGCGGCGCCCGACGCCCCGGGTGGCCGGATCGCCGACAGCGGGCACAACAACCGGCCCTCTTGTGAACGGATACGGGCAGGGGGTATACCTGGCGACGCAACCGATACCCCCATTGGGTATTGGTGAACGCTGACCTCCAGGAGGAACTCATGTCGTCCTGCTGCTCTCCCGACGGCAACTGCTCCAGCGGCGGAAACGGCGAGTCACTCGCGGGCGACAGCCACCTGACCGTCTATCACGTCGCCGGGATGACCTGCGACCACTGCAAAGCCTCGGTCACCAAGGCCATTCACACCGTGAACAACGTTCTGGCGGTCGAGGTCGACGTGGCCTCCGGACATGTCACCGTCACCACAGGCGGCGCTCCCGACGACACTCTCATAGCCAAGGTCGTCGACGACGCGGGCTATGAGCTCATCGGTCGGGTCTGACGCGGCATCCCCGGCCTGCCGCCCGGCCCGAGGAGCAGCCATGAACGCGACGGTATCCAGTTCCACGGTCGAACTCACGATTGGCGGCTTGGCCTGCGCCGCGTGCGCCGCCCGTGTGGAGAAGAAGCTCAACCGGATGAACGGGGTGGACGCGGCCGTCAGTTACGCGACGGAGAGGGCGAAGATCACCGTCCATGGTGACGTCTCCGTCGCCGACCTGATCGCCACCGTGGGGGCGGTGGGACACTCCGCCGCTTCGTCGACCTGCGCGTCAACGGACGGGGATTCCACGGGTCATGCCTCACCCTGCCCGCTGCGCGCCTTGCGCAAGCGACTGATCACCTCGATGGTGCTGACGATCCTTGCGGCAGCTCTGGCAGTGACGCCTGGCTGGCAGTTCGGGTCGTCCCAGTGGCTGTCGCTCATTCTGGCAACGCCTGTCGTCAGTTACGCGGCCTGGCCGATCCACAAAGCCGCGTGGACCAATCTGCGTCATGGTGCGGCCACCATGGACACGCTCATTTCGGTCGGCGTCACGGCCATGTTCACCTGGTCCTTGTGGACACTGTGTTCTGGCCCGGCGGGCGCCGCTGACCTCCCTCAGGGGTTTCCCCGGGCCCTCGCACGTAGCGGCGACATCGGGGCCACGTGCCCTGAGGCCGCAGCCGCAGTGATCACCTTGGTACTGTCCGCGCGGTACTTCGAAGCGTGCTCCAAACGCAGAGCCGGCACAGCGCTACGGACGGTCCGCGAACTTGGCGCCACCGAGGTCACTGTGCTGCGCGGAGGCGTGCCCGAGAGAGCCCGCGTCGAGGATCTCGTCGTCGGGGACACCTTCCGTGTCAGGCCAGGCGAGAAGATCGCGACAGACGGGCAGGTCGTCGAGGGTCATTCTGCGGTGGATGCCTCCTTGCTGACAGGTGAATCCGCTCCCGTCGAGGTGTCGGAGGGGGACGCGGTCGCAGGAGCAACCGTCAACGCTGGAAGCCCCCTGGTCATCCGGGCCCTGCGTGTCGGCGCCGACACGCAACTGGCCCGGACGGCACGGTTGATGGAATTGGCACAAGTCGGCAAAGTCACCGTCCAGCGATTCTCCGACAGAGCCTCCGCACTCTTCGTGCCGGTCGTCTTCGTCCTGGCCATCGTCACCTTGGGCCTTCAACTCGGCATGGGCGCCAAGCTGGAGACCGCCCTCGCCGCTGCTATCACCGTGCTCATCGCGGCCGGCCCCTGCGCACTGGGGCTGGCCGCTCCAACCGCACTGCTGGCGGGAACAGGTCGTGGCGCCCAACTGGGCATCCTCATCGATGGACCAGAAATACTCGAAGCCACGCGGGCGATCGACACCGTCGTCCTGAACAAGACCGACGTCATCACCACCGGGCGGATGGCGGTCATCAGGATTCACCTCGCCATCGGCCAGGACGAGAATCAGCTGCTCCGGCTCTCCGGGGCGGTCGAAAGCGCCTCACCCCATCCCATCGGCCGGGCAGTGGCGGCAGCCGCCACCCGGAGGATCGGTACTCTGCCGACGCCCGAGGACTTCGGGGAGGTCCCCGGCCTGGGCGTGCAGGGCATCGTCGAAGGGCAGGCCATCGTGATCGGCCGGCCGCAGCTGCTCCACGCGTGGGCGGTGGATCTTCCCCTGAGACTCAGGCTTGCCCAAGCCGCAGCCGAGTCCGAAGGACACACGGCCGTGGCCGTGGCGTGGGGTGGCCGGGCGCGCGCGATCGTGGTGATGGCCGACACGATCAAACCTAACAGCACCGAGGCCATCGCCCGGCTGCGCGCCCTGGGGCTCGCTCCGATCCTGCTGACGGGCGACAGCCAAGGTGTTGCCGAAGCGGTGGCAGCGGCCGTGGGTATCGATGAAGTCATCGCAGAAGCACCGCCGCAGGCCAAGGTCGATGTGATCAGGAGACTGCAGGGACGAGGCCATCGCGTCGCCGTGATCGGCGACGGCATCGGGGACTCCGAGGCCTTTGCGCAGGCTGACCTCGGTCTGGTCATGACCTCCTTCAGCAGCGCAGCTGTTGAGGTCGGCGACCTGACGCTGCTGCACGGCGACCTACGAGCGGCCGCGGACGCCATCGGTCTGTCCCGCCGCATCCTGACCACGATCAAGGGCAACCTGCTCTGGGCCTTCGCCTACAACCTCGCCGTCCTCCCGCTTGCCGCTACGGGCTTCCTCAATCCGCTGATCGCCGCGGCTGCCATGGCGCTCTCCTCAGCGCTCGTCGTCGGAAACAGTCTGCGTCTGCGGCGGTTCCGTGCGAACCGCCGCAGTCAGCCGCCGGGGGTGTCAGGACAACTCCGCCGCAGCACGACCGGTTAAACGTCGCATCTATGCTGAAATGCTGGCATGACCCGTCACTTGGAGCGCGTCCTACCGGCACCGCCCGACAAGCCCGTCCCTCCGGCAGCCGAGGCCGACGCCTTCCGTACCTTCGCGCGGGAGCTCGCCGCCGGGACCATGCCCTGGACCGGCGACACAGCGAACTTCATCGGCAGCCTGTTCGACGATCTGGCGGAGAAGTGGGACGCCGAGCAGTCCTCCGGGCGTAGCGAACCCGTGACGGATGCACTGCAACGTTGCGGGCACCTTCCCCGCGGAGTCTGCCTGGAACTGGGGTCCGGAACGGGCACCTACACTCCGACCCTCCGCCACGCCTTCACCACCGTCATCAGCGTCGATCTCTCCCAACGGATGCTGCAGCAGGCCCGCGATCGTTCCCCTGTACGTATCCGCGCCGATGCCTCACGCCTTCCGCTCCCCGATGGGAGCGTGTGCGCTGTCGTGGCTGTCGACATGTTGCTGTTCCCTCAGGAGACCGCCCGCGTCCTGCGGCCGGACGGGGTACTGCTCTGGATCAATCAACTCGGATCGCAGGGGCCCCTGCACCTGCCGGCCGACGACGTCGCCCGTGCGCTGCCCGGCACCTGGCAAGCCGTCGAGGCCGATGCCGGCTGGGGCACTTGGGCCGCGCTGCGCCGCGCGTGACCGACCCGCCGGCCTTGCGCAACCCGATCGCCGGCCTGGTACCGCTGCGACGCACTCGGCCTCGCCCGGCGCGGAATGAACAGTCCGCACCTAGCGAGGCCGAGTGAATTGAGCAGATGCCCATGACTGGAGCCGCAGCGCTCAGGCAGTGGCGGGCGTTTCGGCCTGTTCGCTGCTCTGCGATGCACTTGCCGCAGGGGCGCTGCGCAGGGTGAGCAATGAGGCGAGCGCGCCTGCGGCGGCGAGGGCCGCCGCACCGAGGAATGCGGCGGAGAACCCGTTGGTCAGAGCGGTGGGGTTGTCGAGTTGCCGGGCACCGTGGGAGGCGGCCAGTGCAGTCATGGCGGCGAGGCCGAGTGCGGAGCCGACCTGGTAGCTGGTGTTGACGATGCCCGCGGCCAACCCGCCTTCCTCGGGGCGGGCGCTGGACAGCGCGGTACCCAGGGAGGGGATGAACGCCAGTGACATGCCGACCGCCGCCAGCAGGGAAGCCGGCAGGACATCGACCCAGAAGGTGCCGTCCGCGCGGGCGAAGGACAACCAGACCATGCCTGCGGCCAGCGTGAAGAGCCCAGCGACGATCAACGGCTTCGGGCCGAAGCGGGCGATCAGTCGCGGGGCAAGGACGATCATCATGATCATGATGGCGACGGTCATGGGCAGGAGCGCCGAGCCGGAGGCGAACGCACCCAGCCCGAGGACCTGCTGGAGGTAGAGGTTCAGGAAGAACCACATGGGGATCCAGGCGGCGGCCATCAGCAGCTGTGCGATGTTGGCGCCGGCCAGATTGGGGGCACGCCAGATGGCCAGGCGCATCAGCGGCTCCTGCCGCTTGAACTGGATGGCGATGAACGCGGCAATCAGTGCCACCCCGGCCAGCAGTACCAGCCAGGTCTGGGCGGATCCCCAACCGGTTTCGGGGGCGCGGACGATGGCATAGACAGCGGTGGCCAGGCCGGCCGTGACCGTGACGGCGCCCGTGAGGTCGACGGAACCTCGACGGGCGGGCGCCGCGGGCATAACGGCCGGTGTGATGGCCAGAACTGCCAGAGCGATGGGGATGTTGATGTAGAACACCCAGGGCCAGCTGGCGTATTGGGTGATGACACCGCCGAGGAAGACTCCGGCAGTGCCGCCCGCCGGGGCAGCCGCACCATAGAGGGCGAAGGCCTTGGTCAGCTCCGCAGGGCGGGAGCCGAACAGCATCATCAGCAGGGTGAGGGCGGACGGCGCGATCAGCGCGGCGCCGATTCCCTGCAGAGCGCGTCCGGACAACTCGACCCAGACCTGCCCGGCCAGGCCTGCGGCCAAGGATCCGAGGGCCAGGACGATCCATCCGACGGTGAAGAGCCGCTTGGCGCCGAAGAGGTCCGAGAGTCGGCCGCCGAGCAGCAGAAGGCCGCCGAAGGCCACGACGTAGGCATTGAACACCCACGACAGGTTCTCCTGCGAGAAGCCCAGGTCACCCTGCATTTTGGGGAGGGCCACGCCAATGATCGAGGTGTCCATGATCACCATGAATTGAGCCAGGGCGATCAGTGCGAGCGCCGTCCAGCGGCGCGGATGAGCGGCGGTTGGGGTGGACATGGAAGGTTCTCCAATACCGGAGGGGGGTATGCTTGGGAGCGTCAACATACCCCCTAGGGGTATTTGAGACCACCCCCTCGACAAAAGAAGCCCAAGCATCGGCAGGATCCCGCCAGGGCGGCCGGGCAGCACTCCACGGCATTCCCTCGCGATCAACCGCGACCGAAGCACCGGGCACCCCCGGGAACCACCCGACCGCCCTTGCCCCGAAGTCCGGCAGGACACCCGCGACGTCTTGACTTGATACCCCCTAGGGGTATGTTGATCCTCCAACCCCGGTGCGGCCCGGGGCCATCGGAAGGACAGAGATGAACAACATCAACAAGGTCGGGGCCTTCGCAGCGGGTCTGGCGGTGACGTTCGGGGCCTCGTTCGGCATTGGTCACGCAATCGGCCCCGTCGGTTCCCAGCCCACGGCCTCGCACTCCGACCACGGCGCCGCCGCGGGCACCGACGGGAATCAACAACCCGCGGACACAGCGCCAGGTGGGCTGCAGGTGTCCGAACGCGGCTACACCCTCGTGCCGTCGGCCGAGCCGATCGCGGTGGGCGCTCCTCGTGATTTCCGCTTTCGTATCACCGGCCCCGACGGCAAGGCGGTCACCCGGTACACCTCGTCGCATGAGAAGGATCTGCACCTCATCGTCGCCCGACGTGACCTGTCCGGGTTCCAGCACCTTCATCCCCGGCTCAGCCCTGACGGCACGTGGAGTGTGCCGCTGGCCTTCGATGCGGCCGGCACGTACCGCGTCTTCGCCGACTTCGTTCCGTCCGGCAGCGCTGGTCTGACGCTCGGCGCGGACCTCTTCGTCGCCGGTGATTACCGGCCCTCCCCGCTCCCCGCGCCGGCCCGGACGGCGACCGTCGACGGCTACACCGTCACCCTTGCCGGTGACCTGACCGCAGGGAAGGCCGGCATGCTCACCCTTTCCGTGGCCAAGGACAACCGCCCGGTCACGGATCTGCAGCCCTATCTCGGCGCCTACGGACACCTCGTCGCCCTGCGCCAGGGAGACCTGGCCTACCTTCACGTACACCCCGAAGGCGCTCCCGGCGATGGCACCACCCCGGCCGGTCCCGGCATCTCCTTCCACGCTGTAGCTCCCAGCGTCGGCACCTACCGCCTCTACTTGGACTTCCGTCACGGCGGAACAGTTCACACCGCGCAGTTCACCGTCATCGCCGGTGCCTCGAACGCTGCTGCGCCGTCAGCTCCGGAGCACAGCGACCACTCCCACTGATCTGCCCTTCCCACATCCGTACATCAAGCCGGAAACCACGGCCCCGTCCGGGTGGCGTCCCGAGGAGTATTTGATGAGTACAAGCACTGGGCAGGCCGCACCTCTTCGGGCGGACCACGTCGTGTTGCTCATCGGCGGTATGACGTGCGCCTCGTGCGCCGCCCGCATCGAGAAGAAGCTCAACAGGATGGACGGGGTCACGGCCACCGTCAACTACGCGACGGAGAAGGCCCAGGTCACTTTCGACGCCTCCGGGGAAGTGAACGTGGCGGACCTGATCAGTACGGTGGAGCAGACCGGGTACACCGCCGCTGTACCGGCTCCGACCGAAGGCGTCAGCCAAGATCCTCACACCACGTCGGACGTTCTGACATCGTTGCGCCAAAGGCTGGTCACCGCGATCGCACTCGCCGTCCCGGTGATCGCCATGGCCATGGTGCCGGCCTGGCAGTTCACGAACTGGCAGTGGCTGTCTCTCACTCTCTCCGCGCCCGTCGTCAGCTATGCGGCCTGGCCCTTCCACAAGGCCGCATGGACCAATCTGCGCCACGGCGCCGCCACTATGGACACTCTCGTCTCCGTCGGCACGCTGGCTGCATTCGCCTGGTCCGTCTGGGCACTGTTCTTCGGGACTGCAGGCACCCCCGGCATGACGCACTCTTTCGAACTGACCATCTCCAGAAGCGACGGCAGCGCCAACCTCTACCTGGAAGCCGCAGCCGGTGTCACCGCGTTCATTCTGGCCGGACGCTACTTCGAGGCCCGGTCCAAGCGGAGCGCCGGCGCTGCTTTGAAGGCTCTGTTGGAGATCGGAGCGAAGGAGGTCAGTGTGCTGCGGGACGGTCGCGAGACCCGCATCCCGGTCGCTGACCTCGTCGTCGGCGATGCCTTCGTCGTGCGACCTGGTGAGAAGATCGCCACTGACGGAATGGTCGAACAGGGCAGCTCCGCCGTGGACGCGAGCATGCTCACCGGGGAGTCCATCCCTGTCGAGGTCACGGTCGGCGACCCGGTCACCGGAGCAACCGTGAACATCGGTGGACGCCTCGTGGTGCGTACCACCCGAGTCGGCACGGACACCCAACTGTCCCGAATGGCACGCTTGGTGGAGGAGGCCCAGAACGGCAAGGCCGCGGCTCAGCGCCTGGCCGACAAGATCTCCGCGATCTTCGTGCCGGTGGTCATCACCTTGGCGCTGGCCACTCTCGGTTTCTGGCTCGGTTCCGGCTCGGGATGGACCGCCGCGTTCACCGCTGCGGTCGCCGTTCTGATCATCGCCTGCCCGTGCGCCCTGGGGCTGGCGACTCCCACCGCCCTGATGGTGGGTACCGGCCGGGGCGCCCAACTGGGTGTCCTCATCAAGGGCCCCGAAGTCCTGGAGAACACCCGCAGGGTCGACACCATCGTTCTCGACAAGACCGGCACCGTCACCACCGGCGCGGTGAGCCTGCTGGGTATCCACCTGACCGAAGGGCAGGACGAGGCCGAGGTCCTTCGGCTGGCCGGCGCGCTTGAACACGCCTCGGAACACCCCATCGCGCAGGCCGTGGCTGCGGGAGCGATCGCCAAATTCGGCGCGCTTCCCGTACCGGAGGACTTCTCCAACATTCCCGGCCTGGGCGTTCAGGGAGTCGTCGACGGGCATGCCGTCCTCGTGGGGCGCGAAAGGCTCTTGCGCGAGTGGGCCACCGATGTACCGGAGTCGCTCCGGCAGGCCAAGATATCCGCCGACGGCACCGGACGCACGGCCATCTTCGTCGCCTGGGACGGCGAGGCGCGCGCGGTCCTCGAGGTGGCCGATGCGGTGAAGCCCACCAGCGCGCAAGCCATTGCGGAGCTACGCCTCCTGGGTTTGTCCCCCATCCTCCTCACCGGCGACAACCAGGCCATCGCCGCATCGGTCGCCGGCGAGGTGGGCATCGCCGCTTCCGACGTCATCGCCGAGGTCATGCCTGAGGACAAGGTCGAGGTCATCAAGAAGCTGCAGGCCGAGGGCTGCATCGTGGCCATGGTCGGCGACGGGGTCAATGACGCCGCTGCTCTGGCCCAGGCCGACCTGGGACTCGCCATGGGCACCGGCACCGACGCCGCCATCGAAGCAGCCGATCTGACGTTGGTACGCGGCGATCTGCTGGCCGCCGTCGATGCGATCCGACTGGCGCGCAGAACTCTGGGCACGATCAAGACCAACCTCTTCTGGGCCTTCGGCTACAACGTCGCGGCCCTTCCGCTGGCAGCCGCCGGCCTGCTGAACCCGATGATCGCTGGGGCTGCCATGACCTTCTCATCCGTGTTCGTGGTCGGGAACAGCCTGCGTCTGCGCAACTTCCGCACCGCTGCCTGACGGGCCCCGGTCACCCTCGCCGGGTATCGCCGAGGCACGCCCAGGTGGGACGCTACCCCGGAGGGGTACACCAAAGACACGCACAGCGGACGAATGAAGGCGGGTCATGGCCGGCTACAGCACCAGCAAGGACGACATCCTCAAGCGACTCCGCCGCATCGAAGGCCAGATTCGCGGACTCCAGCGCATGGTTGACGAAGACACCTACTGCATCGACGTCCTGACGCAGGTCTCCGCCGCCAACCGTGCCCTGCAGTCAGTAGCGGTGGCCTTGGTCGATGAACACCTCAAGTGCTGTGTCACCGAGGCGATCAACGCGGGTGGGGACGAAGCCCGCGCCAAGGTCGAGGAGGCCTCCGCCGCCATTGCCCGGCTCGTACGTTCCTGAACGCAACTACGACAAACCTCCGCCCGGGCGAACCGCCGGGAGGTGCTGCACCGACCCTCTGAAGAGCCGGTGGCCGAGCATAGGGCAACGTTGCCCAACCGGTCCGATGGGCCTATGCGACGCGATGGTGGGTGAGGGCGGCGTGGGGGTCTTCCTCCCCGGTACGAGTGGGATCGGGGTGGATCAGAGCGGCCGTCAGGCGGGGAACGGCGTGCAACAGGGCATGTTCGGCGTCGACTGCGACCTGGTGGGCCGACCACAGGTTGAGAGAGCCGTCGATGACGATGGTGGCCTCAGCGCGTAGCTGGTGTCCGATCCATCGCATCCGTAGCTCGCCGACTTCTCGGACACCTGGCACCTGCCGCAGCGCGGCCTCGGCGGTTTCGACCAGGGCGGGGTCGACGGCGTCCATGAGGCGGCGGAGGACTTCCTTGGCCGCGTCCTTGAGGACGATCAGGATCGCGGCGGTGATGAGCAGCCCGACGATCGGGTCGGCGAGCCGCCAGCCGATCGCCGCACCTGCTGCGCCGAGCAGGACGGCAAGGGAGGTGAAGCCGTCGGTGCGGGCGTGCAGACCGTCAGCGACGAGAGCGGCGGAGCCGATCTTGCGGCCGGTTCGGATGCGGTAGCGGGCGACCCATTCGTTGCCGATGAAGCCGACGACCGCGGCGGCCGCGACCCAGGGCAGGTGGGTGATCTGCTGTGGGTTCAGGAGCCGGTCGATGGCGGTGCAGGCGGCCAGGGCGGAGGAGGCGGCGATGGTCAGCAGGATGGCGATACCGGCCAGGTCCTCGGCGCGGCCGAAGCCGTAGGTGAAGCGGCGGGTCGCCGCCCTGCGACCGAGGATGAACGCGATGCCCAGCGGCACGGCGGTCAGGGCGTCGGCGCCGTTGTGGATCGTGTCGCCGAGCAGCGCCACTGATCCGGACAGCGCGAACACCAGGGCCTGGAGCACGGTGGTGACGCCGAGCACGATCAGCGAGGTCCACAACGTCCGCATGCCTTCGGCGGACGACTCCATCGCCGTGTCGACCTTGTCCGCCGCCTCATGGGTGTGCGGTGCGACCACATGCGCGAGACGGTGCTTGATCCGCGACCACCGGCCCGAACCGCGATCCCCGTGGGCGCGCCCTGATCCATCAGTGTCCCCGTGGCCATGTTGGCTGGCCGTGCGGTTCCCGTGCTGGTGGCCGCCCCGCGTCGCATGTCCACTTCCCCGGCCGTCCGGACCGTGCTCATGGCGGTGGGGCTCGCGGGGTGCGCTCGTCTCGCTCACGACAGCTCACGCCTTCCGATCGGAGGTCAGCACAACGGGCCGACTGGACACCACCAGCCCATCCAACCATTATGTGCGTATGAGTGCACGCATGCACGTATCAGGTGCGCATGACCCGCAGGAGCGCAACGAAGGCGAGCGGTACGCGGTGGCCGCAGAAGTGTTGGGGCTGTTGGCCGACCGCACCCGCCTGGCCCTGCTGGAACGCCTCGCCGAGGGCGAGGCGGATGTCACCACCCTCACCGAGGCATGCGGAGTCGCCCGGCCGTCGGTGAGCCAGCACCTGGCCCGGTTGCGTCTGGCCGGGCTGGTCACCACCCGCAAGGACGGCCGCCGGGTGATCTACGCGCTGCGCCACGGACACCTCAAGCGCCTCGTCGACGAAGCGCTCAGATCCGCCGACCACCAGCTCGGCAACCTCCCACCCCACGACTGATTCAGAGTCAGCCGGTCAGGCGACGACCCCGTCGTCACCCCACCCGATCAACGGCCAAGGGTGCGGCACGGCGACCGCTCCCTCCCGTTTTGGGGCTGTCGCCGAACGTCAGGCATTGCGCAGCCCGGCGAGGGTGACGTTGGCGAGTCGGGCGACGGCAGCTTTGGAGGGAAGGTCAGCCGCGGCGCCAAGAGCGTGCAGGCAGTACCGAGCCAGCTCCTGGGGGGCGACATCGTCGCGGAGGTCACCAGCCTGTGCGGCCTCGGCGATGAGGTCCGCGATGAGGCCTGTCAGGTGCTGCTGAGCGTGGCCGAGATGCTCGCCCCGATGCAGGGTTGAGGCGTCTCCGCTGTTCGCGAGGGCGGCGAGCTCGCCATGGTGGCGTTCATGCAGCAGAGCTGCGTAGGCGTGCAGCACAGCTTCGAGCCGGCCCTGCGGCTCGTGGTGCTGGTCGCGGACGGCGGCGAGGTGATCCAGGTGTGCGCGGATCTGCTGTTCATGCCAGGCGAGCAGGACCGCCCCGACGTCCGGGAAGTACTTGTACAGCGTGGCACGGCCGATGCCGGCCTGGGCGGCGATCTGCGACATGTTCACCGACGCCACGCCGCGTTCGGAGACCAGGCCGGCGGCGGCATCCAGAATCGCAGTGCGTACCGCGGCGCGGTGAGCGTCCATGGTCTCGGTCCACAGCTTCGGCATGCCTCCAGCGTACAAGGCGTTGAGGAAATGACACTTCGTATTGACAGAGACAGTGTGTATCGATAAATGTGGGTGGGGTCAGCTTGTCCCCGACCTTCCGAGGTGCTTGCCATGCATTCCGCCGAAGCTGAGATCCCCACAGACCGGGCGAGTCGCTATCTGGTGCAGCTGTGCAAGCACTTCAGCAACAAGGGCAGTGCCCTTCGCCACCGACCGCGCGTCCACGCGGGCGGCGGGCGGCCGGTCACCGAGGCGGAGGCCGCCCTGATGCAGGTGCAGTGGTCAGAGACCCGCGGCGAGGTGGATTTCGGGTGGGCCCGGTGCACTCTGCGGGCCACGTCCACCGCGCTCGTGATCCAGGCACAGGCGCAGGACAGCGACTCCCTGCAACGGGCGATGGACGTTGTCACCGCGCACCTGGGTCGATACAGCCGCCGGCAGCCGCTCACCGTCCGCTGGCAACCCGGCCGTCAGGGAAAGGACCAGGCGCCCTCCGGCCACGACACGGCGAAGTCGAGCCCGCGTACCGAAAGGGGTTCGCATCCGAACCGGCGCGGACGGCGGCGCTGGGCAGGTGTGGCAGCAGTAGCCGTGGTCGCGGCGGGGGTGCACCTGGGCCTGTTCGGGTGGCTGGTGGCATCCTCCCGGTGGACACTCGCGGCGGCGGGCGCCGTGGCCGCAGTGGTGGCGATCAAGGTTGGGGTGCTGGCCGCAGTCGCAGTTCGTCGGTCCAAGGCGGCAGGTGCCGCACATTCCGCGCGTAGATGACACGTGGCTCACCCTGGCGTCGCGCGGGTGTGCCTACTATGGCTCGGTGATCGGTCCGGCGCGCAGCGTACGACCGCAGCAAGGGCTGCGGCTGTCCGTGCTGCTCGTCTTCGCAGTGATCACCGGTGTGCTGGGTATGCACGCATTGGGCTCGACCGGCCCGCAGATGCCGGAGCACCGCATGGCAACTACTGCGATGCACGGGGCGGCGACCGCTCCCTCGGACAACTGCCATTCACTCGATCACGGGTGTGACGGCGGCGCGCACCACGCCGATGCGACGTGTGCGTCCGGTGCGGTCGCGGGCACGGCGGCGCTGGCCGCCCCCGACCTTGCCGAGCAACTGCTTCCCCGCCTACCGCAGATTGCCGTTCCCCTCCTGTACGGAACCGCCGACGGCGGACGCGCACCACCGACCCTGGCCGAACTGCAGCTCCTGAGGATCTAGAGACACGCCCGACGGCGCCTTCCACACCCGTGGTACCGGCGTCCGTCACCGGTATGCCCTCAATCCCCCGTTCTCAGGAGTGCCCTCATGACAGCACGTCGTTCATTGATCCGCCGTTCTGCCCTTGTCGCAAGTACGGCAGTGACCGCCCTGGTGCTGGCCGCCTGCGGCGGCAGCGGCAGCAGCGGCAGCAGCGGCAGCAGCGGCCATGACATGGGATCCATGGATTCCAGCTCGTCACCGGCCACCACCGCAGCCGCTTCCCCGTCGGCCGGAGCGCACAACGCCGCTGACGTCACCTTCGCGAAGCAGATGATCCCGCACCACCGGCAGGCCGTGGAAATGGCCGACCTGGCCACGACGCGCGCCGCCTCAGCCGACGTAAAGACTCTCGCAACGAGGATCAAGGGCGCACAAGACCCCGAGATCAAGACCATGTCCACCTGGCTCACCTCGTGGGGTGAGCCGCTCCCCCAGGAGATGCAGGGGATGGACATGTCCGCCGGGATGCCCGGGATGATGAGCGCGGGCGACATGGACCGGCTCAAGAAGGGGTCCGGTGCGGCGTTCGACGCGATGTTCCTGCAGATGATGGTCCAACATCACCAAGGCGCGGTCGAGATGGCCAACACCGAGAAGGCCCAGGGCCAATTCGGCCCGACCAAGGAACTCGCCAACGCCGTCGTCACCGCCCAGACGTCCGAGATCACGCAGATGAACAAGCTGCTCGACAAGAACTAGTCCCGGCGCAGGGAGCGGAGGACCGACACGCACTCGGCCCTCTGCTCCCTGGCAGGAATGTCACCTCGCGAAAGGTCGTCCAATCCGACCGTTGAACGAGTTGGCTGAACCCGGCAGGGGCGCACACGGCGAGTTGACCACCGCTCCGGCCGGCGGGTGACTTACCGCCGACGTCCGCGACGTCCAGGGAACACCGCAGCCGCATCCCCTGCCTGAGAACGCGGGGCGAGGCCCGAAGTGGACGCGGCGGACAGGCAGGATGGCATGGGGACCATGCCATCCCGGGTGCTGTCGGGAGGGCACCCTGCGACGTGTCGGTGGGCCGCAGATCGAACTCAGTTGGAAGGCTCAGGCATGATCCACGCTCTACTGCACGCCCTGTCGATCGCCGGTTCCATGACCTGGGAGATCACCTGGGCCCTGATCCTGGGCTTCGCCCTGTCCGCCGTGGTCCAGGCGGTCGTCCGCAAGTCCACCGTCGTCTCCCTGCTCGGCGACGACCGCCCCCGCACCCTGGCCCTCGCCGCCGGCCTCGGCGCGGCCTCCTCCTCGTGCTCCTACGCCGCCGTCGCCCTGGCCCGCTCGCTGTTCCGCAAGGGCGCGAACTTCACCGCCGCGATGGCCTTCGAGATCGCCTCCACCAACCTCGTCGTCGAACTCGGCGTGATCCTGGCCCTGCTGATGGGATGGCAGTTCACCGCGGCCGAGTTCGTCGGCGGCCCCATCATGATCGTCGTGCTGGCGGTGCTGTTCCGCCTGTTCCTGCGCGACAAACTCCTGCGCCAGGCACGTGAGCAGGCCGACCGCGGACTGGCCGGCTCCATGGAGGGCCACGCCGCGATGGACATGTCCGTGCGGCGCGAAGGCTCCTTCACCCGCCGCCTGCTGTCCCGCGAAGGCTTCACCTCCACGAGTCACGTCTTCGTCATGGAATGGGCGGCCATCCTGCGCGACCTGGTCATCGGCCTGCTCATCGCCGGGGCCATCGCCGCCTGGGTGCCCGACTCGTTCTGGCGCACCTTCTTCTTCGACGGCCACCCGCTGGCATCCAAGCTCTGGGGACCGGTCATCGGCCCACTGGTCGCCATCGCCTCGTTCGTCTGCTCCATCGGCAACGTGCCCCTCGCCGTCGTGCTGTGGAAGGGCGGTATCAGCTTCGGTGGGGTCGTCGCGTTCATCTTCGCCGACCTGCTGATCCTGCCGATCCTCAACATCTACCGGAAGTACTACGGCGCCCGCATGGCGCTGTTCCTGCTCGGCACCTTCTACCTCGCGACCGTCATCGCCGGATACATCGTGGAATTCACCTTCGGCGGCCTCGGCCTCATCCCCGACCAAGCCGACGCGAAGCTCCCCACGGAAGGCATCACCTGGAACTACACCACCTTCCTCAACATCGCCTTCCTCCTCCTGGCCGCCGCCCTCGTCATCCGCTTCCTGCGCACCGGCGGACGCGACATGCTCCGCATGATGGGCGGCACCCCCGACCCCGACCACGACCAACGCGAGCACAGTGCGGCTCACACCCAGGCACCGGACAGCGGGAACCACCCAGGACCCGCCGACCATGGCTGATCTCTCCAACGCCGCTACCCGGGATCGGGCCCGGACTTCCCATCGCAGGGGGCCACGTCCCGAGGATTCCTCGGCGTACGGACACGGGAGTCGGAACAGGACCGCCCGCTGACCTCGGGCCGCCCAGTAGGCGGTGGAAGGGCGTGTTGTAACCCGGATCATCGGCGGGCCGGCCTGCACCCGGACCGTGGATGTCAGGAGCTGCGTGGGGATACCAGGCCGGATTCGTAGGCGAGGACTACGAGTTGAGCGCGGTCACGGGCGTGGAGCTTGGTCATGGCCCGGTTGATGTGGGTTTTCGCGGTCATCGGGCTGATCACCATGCGGTCGGCGATCTGGTCGTTGGACAGGCCCTGCGCGACCAGGGCGACGGCCTCGCGTTCGCGGTTGGTCAGCTCTTCCAGCCCCGTCTCGGCGCCGGTGTTGAGCGGCTGGGTGACGTACCTGTTGATGAGCTTGCGGGTGATCGAGGGTGCGAGCAGGGCGTCGCCGCGCGCGGCGACGCGTACGGCGTGCAGGAAGTCTTCCGGCACGATGTCTTTGACGAGGAATCCGGCCGCGCCGGCGCGCAGCGCGTTGAAGACGTATTCATCCAATCCGTAGTTGGTCAGGATGACGACGTGCACCCGGGCCAGGGTCGGGTCCGCGGCGATGCGCCGGGTCGCTTCGATGCCGTCGATGACCGGCATCTGGATGTCGATGAGAGCGACGTCGGGCAGGTGTTCCCTGGCCAGAGCCAGGCCTTCCTTCCCGTCGGCGGCTTCGGCCACCACCTCGATGTCGTCTTCGAGGTCGAGAAGCGCGCGGAATCCGCTGCGAATGAGTGGCTGGTCGTCGACCAGCAGGACACGGATCATGGGCTCTGCTCCACCGGGAGTTCGGCCTGGACGGTGAAGCCGCCCTCGACGCGCGGTTCGGCGCGCAACCGGCCGCCGAGGGCAGTGACTCGTTCGCGCATGCCGAGCAGCCCGACGCCGGGCGTCGGGGCGGTGTCCGGCGCGGCCTTGCCGTCGTCATCGATGCGTATCGCGAGGGCGTCCAGGCGGCAGTCGATCCGGACCGTCGCCGTGGCGGCGTCCGCGTGACGGGCGATGTTGGTGAGCGACTCCTGAACGATCCGGTAGACGGTCCGGCCCACCGCGGCCGACACGTGGTGTCGCTGTCCTTCGATCGTCAAACGTGCGTCCAGGCCGGTCATGCGGAACCGTTCCACCAGTTCTGATACGTGGTCCAGCCCGTGCGGCGGGGTCTTGTCGTCGTCGCGCAGCGCCTCCAGGGTCGCCCGCAACTCCCGGGTTGCCTCACGACCGGCCTCCCGGATCGCCAGCAGGGCATCCGGTACCGGTTCGCCGCGCTTGCGAGCCAGGTGGACGGCGACTTCGGACTGCACCTTGATGACAGAGATCTGGTGGGTGAGCGAATCGTGCAGTTCCCGCGCGATGTGCAGCCGCTCCTCGTCGGCGCGGTGCCGCGCGGTCTCCTCCCGGGTGCGCTCGGCTTCGTCCGCCCGCCGCTCGGCCTGCCGCAGTGCTTCACCCGCGGCGCCTGCGGCGATCAACCAGGCGATCTCCAGAGCACCGCGCGCCTGCGCGAACGCCTCGCCCGTGTCGTGCAGGCCCGAGGCCAGGGCCGCGAGGGGAAGCGTGGCCAGCACGGCCACGCTCGCCACCACGGTGACGGTGCGGTGTCCCTCCCGTACGGCCGCGTACACCGCGAACAGGAATGCGACGGCGGGCACGTCGAAACCGGCTGCCTGGTACCCCACCGCGCACAGCCCGGTGGCGACCAGGACGCGAACGGGCGTCCGGCGGCGCCAGACGAGCGCCAGGCCGCCGACCACCAACAGCGCCTGGCCGAGCAGAGCGAAGCCCATGCCGGAAGGCCGCTCGGACAGGGCGGTGACCAGCAGCGTCGCCGCCACCCCGACAGCGATCGCCCAGTCCCTCACACCGGCCGGTACACCGGACCACCCTGTGCTCATGCGCGCACCCTAGCCGCTCGCCGCCGCGGCCGGATCCCGCTCGCGGACGAGCGGCCGACTACGACGCGCGCAGTACTTCCCCAGCGCCTGCCGTGTCGGCGGCAGCGCGAAGAGTCCGCGTTCGCCGGACGACCCGAGGCGGCTCCGGCGGACATGCTCGGGTGATCCCGTTACAGCGAGGAAAAGGAGCACACCATGTCCGTGCGCACTGTGCTTGCCGTGCTTGGAGCCGCCCTGATCGGTGGTCTCGCGCTCGCCGAACCGGCCGCCGCGGACCCCTCGGTCCATCCGGTCGCCGCAAGCGTCTACACCCTGAGCGCCGGGCGTATCGGAGCCAGCACGGCCGCACTGGTGGGCCTCCTCGGGGCGGTCAACGGCGGGCTGGCCCCGGCCCGTCGCACCGGTAACGGTCACATCGGCACCTGGGTCAGGCGGAACGGGGTCGTCACGGCCCTCGTGGCGGGCTCGCTCGCCGTTGTCGTGGGCACGTTCGTCGCGGCCACCGCCGACGGCGGTCTCGGAACCGGCAACGGGCTGGGCGGCGCCTATGTCGCCATGCTGGTGGGCCTGATCGCCGTCACCCTCGGCTGGCTGGCCCGCTCCCGCCGAACCGGCTGACCGGCTGGATACCTCGGGCTTCCTGCGCATCACGGTGCTCAGCGGTGAGTACGACCAGTCCTCACCGCTGAGCACTAGTGTCCTGCGCCGGAGATCCGTCGGCAGAAGCGTGCGAGGGAGTCGAGGATCTCTTCCGCCGTCTTGGTCCAGATGAATGGCTTGGGATCCTCGTTCCAGTTCTTCACCCAGGCGCGGATGTCG
>NZ_JAPVLS010000075.1:0-49151 GCF_027158125.1 Streptomyces sp. H39-C1 | reverse complement strand
CCCGTCCGCCGTCACCGCGTGCGCCGCGGTACCCCCGCCCGCCGTCGTCCCCTTGCGGGCCTGGGTCCTGGCCGCGCGTCGCGTCGCGGCCCACGCCTCCAGACCGTCGCGGTACTCCCGGCCCAGCGCCCCCATGCCGTCATCGCGGCCGGTTCTGGCCCAACCGCGGGCGGACGAGACGGCGTACGGGTCGATGCGCAGGGACTGGATGAAGCAGTCCTCGGCCAGTTCCGGCAGTCCGGCCTTGGCCAGGCACTCGCCGGCCAGGCCGTAGCTCATCGCGGTCGAGGTGGGCCCGAGCCGGGCGGCGCGCAGGTAGGCGTCGGCGGCCTCCCGGTGCAGGCCCTGGCGCACCAGGGACTCGGCGAGCTCGATATGGCTCTTGGGCTCGTACGGGTCGAGGGCGATCACTTCCGTGATCCGCCGGTGGGCGAGGTCTTCGCGGCCGAACCCCAGCGCCTCCTTGGAGCGGCTCTCCAAACAGGCGCGCAGGTTCTCCCGCCGCAGGAACTCCTCGTACGGGGTGGCCGACGTGATCGCCCTGGCCAGTTCCTCGGCCCGGTCCATCTCGGCGGTCAACCGCGCCTCGTCGCGCTGCAGGAACGGCACGTAGGTGACGCTGCGGTAGAACCGGCTCTCCAGCATCAGCCGGTCCAGCGGTGTGCAGTCGGGGTCCGCGAGCAGTTCGGTCAGCGCCTGCTCGGCTATGGCCCGCCAGGCCAGCGCCTCGTCCAGCGACTTCGTCTCCCGAGCGTGGAAGACCACGGCGAACACCGCGATCACGAACCGCAGCCGCAGTGGGCAGTCGGGGTGCCGGGCGACGTCGAAGGAGGTGGTGGGGGCGGCCACCTGCTGCCGGCCGCCGCCGACCGAACCCACATAGCGCACCAGGTCGCGCCAGTGGTGCAGCCGTAACTCGGCCGGACCGGACAGTTCAGCGGCGGGGCGCTGCGGGATGAGGTCGAGCACCAGCCGGCCGAAGCCGAGCCGGAACAGCAGCGCGGAGGTGAGCAGCTGCCGGTCCGGGTCCGCCTTCTCGAAGCCGTCGACCCACTCGCACAGGTGCTCCCAGGCGGGGGTGCGCAGGTGCTGGGGCAGCTCCGCCGGATGCGCGACGGCGAACTCCGCGAGCCCGGACTCGCGCACCAGGTTGCCGCGGAAGGCCGGTGGCATCAGGCGCTGGTAGGTGATCTCCGGGGCGGTGCCCGCCGCTGCGTGCCGGTAGGCGAGCGTGGGCAGTTCGGCGTACAGGTTCGGTGACCGGGACCGGCCCAGATTGAAGTAGGACGCGTACATCTGGTAGTGCCAGTTGTTCTCGTACCCGGGCGGCCGGCACGTGCGGCGGCCGGCCCGGCGCGCCACCTTCGCCAGCGCCTCCTCACCGACCCGGGCGTAGCCGTCGACGAGCAGCTGTTTGGTCCTGGCTGAGCGCGGCGCGGCCCGAAAGGCCCGCTCCGCGAGCAGCAACGCGAACTCCTCGTGGCCGGCCTGCCGGGCGCACTCGGCGGCTGCCACCAGCGCGAAACCGGTGCCGAGCGGACCGAGCCGGGCGGCGTGCAGATAGCCGGCCAGTGCCCGATCGGGCCGGCCCAGCCGCTGCTGCGCCTGCGCGGCCTGCATCCGGATCTTGACCGAGTAGGGGTCCAGGGCGATGCCTTCGGCCAGCGCTTGCTGCTCGCCTGCGGCGTCCTCGCGGCGCACCGCGATCTCCAGCCGGCGGTCGATCAGCCGCCGCCGTGCCTCCAGCAGGAGCAACTCGTCATCCGGGCCGGCCGGGGTGAGCGGCTCCAGCGAAGCGGCCGCCGCGGCCAGCAGCGTCGCGGCGCCGTCGAAGTCCTCCTCGCGCTCGGCGCGCATGACCTCGCGCAGGTCCAGCCGGACCGCCGCGATCGCGCACTCGAACGCGGTGCGCCCGCCGGCCGCTCGCGCCAGCAGCTCCCGGGCCTGGCGGGCCAGATCGGGTGCTGCCGCGTCGTCGCCGGCGTGCCGGGCCAGCAGGTAGCCCCAGGAACCGGCGGCCTGGGCGTGGCACAAGGTGTCCGGCGGGTCCTCGACCAGAACCTGAAAGGCCGCGGCGGTGCGCGCGGACAGCCCCTCGGCCTGGAACAGCGCGGCGGCCCGTGCGGCCTGCGCGGTGGCCTCGACCTCGTCGCGGCAGCGCAACCGGTCCAGATCGTCCGGCACGACCTCCAGCACCGCCGCCGGCAGGCACACCGCCACCAGCCACTGGGCCAACGTGGCCCGGTCGACGGGGTCGAGCTCCGCGCGGCGGATGTACGCCTGCGTCAGCCGGGTCCAGGACGCCGAAGCCAAGTGCGCCGGGAGGTCGGTGGGGACCACGGCCCGGTATTCGCGCAGCCGCGACTCCTCGATCAGCAGCCGGCGGTAGCTGGTGGGCATGTTCATCCCGAACCGCAGGGCGGTCGCTGCGCGCTGGTCGAACCGGCGGGCGGCCAGCAGCGGGGCGCGGGCCTGGATCTCGGCCAACGGCGAATCGGCGCCGTCGAGATACGGCCGGTGCACCTCGAACGTCAACCAGCTGGGGGCGTTGACACCGACCACGCCGTGGCTGAACCGCCACCGTTCCATCCGCAGCTCCCGGGTGAGAAAAGGTCTCCCCGCGGCCGCGCACAGGGCGCGACCGCGGGGAGCGTGGTGTGCGGGGCGACGGTCAGGCGCCGCTGTCGATCAGACAGGTCCAGCAGTCAGCGGCACCGGTCGTGATCTCGACCTCGTCCTCGAGCTGCTCCCAGCTCTCGTATTCCTTTTCCATCGGGAATCCCCTCCGTCGCAGCAAGACCCGCACATGTCTGTGCGGGTACGCGTCCTTTGTCGCACGGCGAGCCAACGGCCGCAAGACATTGGGCAGTTGCTGCCACGCCGATTGCCCCTTCAGGGGCGGGCATCGGAGCCCGCCATGGGTCCGGCCAAGGCGTCGAGCAACAGCTCGACCTCGGCCCCGTCCGTCCAGTAGTGCGGCGAGACCCGGATCATGCCGTCCGGGTACGACACATGGATGCCGCGCGCCACCAGCTCCTGAACCAACCGCCCACCGTCCCTTCGCGGATCGGTGAAGCTGACGATGCCCGACCACGCGCCCGCGCCCGCCGGGGACTCGACCCGATAGCCCCCTGCGGCCAGCCCCTCGCGCAATCGCCCCGTCAGCGACTCGATCCGCTCCGCCACCGCTCGGGCGCCCACCGCCGCCAGTTCGTCCAGTGCGGCCGACAGCCCCACCATGCCCAGCACGTCGTACATGCCCCCCTCCACGCGGCCGGCGCCGGACCGCAGCGGCAGGTCGTACCGGAAGTGACCGGGGCCCTTGCTGAGCATGTCGTTGGCCCCGTCGTAGCCGAACCAGCCCGCGGGAACCGAGCGCAACAGTGGCAGCCGCCCGGCCCGGCAGTAGAACAGGCCGGTGCCCGGCGGGCCGCCCAGCCACTTGTGCGCCCCGGCGGCGACGAAATCCACCGGGGTACGGGCCGTCGACAGCGGCAGCGCGCCCAGCCCCTGCACCGCGTCCACACAGACCAGCGCGCCCACCGGGGCGGCGAGAGCACACAGCAGGTCGAGGTCGAGCCGGAAACCGGTCGCGAAGTTCACGTGGCTGGCCGCGATCAGCCGGGTCGACGGCCCGATCGCGGCGGCGATGTCGTCCGGCTCATAGCCGCCGTGCCGCAGCGCCACCCACCGCAACCGCACTCCCCAGCGCTCCTCCAGGGCCCGCCAGGGGTGCACATTGGCCGGGAAGTCCCGATCGAAGACCACGACCTCGTCGCCGGGCGCCCAGCGCAGCCCATCGGCCACCAGATGCAGGCCGGTGGAGGTGTTGGGCACCAGAGCCACCTCGTCCGGGGAGCACTCCAACAGAGCGGCCGCGGTCGCCCGGGCCGCGGCCCGGGCCGGGAAGATCCGCCCCATCCGGGCGCTGCCGTGCGGATAGACCTCGGCCAGGGCGCTGCGCATCGCGTCGGCGGCCGGAGCGCGGACCCGGCCGAGCCCGGCGTGGTCGAGGTAGGCGCGCGGCGCCTGGTCACGCCCGTCGGCGGCGGTCATGTGGGCTGCTCCTGAACCCGGCGCGACCGCCGGGATGTCAGCACGAGCCAGCCGGCCAGCACGATCGGCAGGCCGTGCAGCAGCAGCACCCAGCGGGCCGCCAGGTCGGGGGTCAGGACCACGCTCGTCACCGCCAGCCCCGCCATCAGGCCGCCGTTGACGACGATCTGGCAGAACCCGAACGCCTGCCCTCGCTCCTCGTCCGGCAGCTGCTGCAGGGCCTGTTTGAAGGTGATCTCGCTGAACGCGTCGCCCACCCCGGCGACCAGCGCCGCCAGCAGCCGCGGCCACCAACCCGGCAGCCAGAACACCCCGATGAACCCGAGCGACATCACGATGGTCGACAGGCAGAACACCAGCGCGGGAGCCCGCGCCACGATCTGGGTGGCCATCGGCCGCAGCAGGAACCCGGCCACGAACAGCCCGATCGCCCAGACGCTCCACATCGTGCCGGCGAACAGCGCCGGCTCGTCCGGCCGCAACCGGCTGCCCAGAATGGGCAGGCCCACCTGCTGCGAGGCGCTGCCGAACGCGTCGAACCCGCGCAGCACCACCAGCGACGCCACCCCGGTCAGCACCAACAGCGGCCACGTCGGCCGACCGACATCCCGGCCCGCCGCCCCGGCGCCGGCCGGCACCGGCACGGCGGCCGCCTCCCGCAGCGGCAGCCGCAACGCGATGAGCACGACCCCGGACAGCGCATACGTGCCCGCGTCGAGCGCGAACACGCCCCGGAATCCGAGGACCGGCACGACGACCGTGGCCGCGCCCATCCCCACCACGAACGCGATCCCCTTGAGCCCGGCCAGCACGCTGTTGACGGTTTGCACCCCATCGCCGGCCAGCACCGGCGTCGCCGCCGACAACGTGGCCTCGAAGACCGAGCGGCCGACCCCCAGGAAGAACACCACCGGGTACAGCCATGCCAACTGCGCCCCGGCCGGCAGCACGGCGAGCAGCACCAGGACCGCCATCCGGACGGCGTCCGCGCCGATCATCACCCCGCGCCGATTCCAGGCGCGCCCGTAGCGGTTGCCCGCCTGCCCGCCGAGGATCGCCCCGGCGTAGAGCGCGACGCTGACCAACCCGGTGGCCAGCGCGGAGCCGGTCCGCCCCCAGACGAACACCGACAGGCAGACGAAGTCCAGCGCGTACCCGGTGTCCGACGCCGCCTTCGCGGCGAGGAACACGGCCAGGCCTGGCCGTGCAGCAGTCATCGCCCCCACCCCCCGGTTCGTCGGCGCCGTCGAACCCGTGAGTATCCTGGCCGATCCCGCCCCGGGGCGCAGGCCGATCGCCGAAAGCACCAGCCCCTCGTCGGGCCGGTACCGCGCCGCGAACGCGCGAATTGCCGTGCAGCGCTGCGTTGATGACGGACCGTCACAGGTGCAGTAAGGCCGTGAGAGCGGCGGCGGTGCTGCGGGATCGCTGGCGGTCTCGGGGCTACTCGGCGCGCTCGCGACGGAGCCGGGCCGCGAGGTGGTGCTGGAGCGGTTGGCCGACCGCCGCGAGGTCGTGGACGAAGTCGAGGGTGTCCTCGTCGACCAGGGTGTAGCGACGGCGGGTGGCGGTGACCTTCTTGGCGGTGGGGGCGAGGGCCACCTGATCGCTGGCGAGGTCGATCACACCTGCGGCCGCGCTGCCGACCGAGATCTCCGCGATGCCGGTGGGCTGGGTGATCAGCGCCTCGACGCGCCCCTCGGGCTGGATGCGCCACCACCCGCTCTCCCGGGCTGACGGACGCAGCGGGGCGCCGTCCGCGTCGAGCAGCCAGGCACGCGACTCGTAGTGGAGGAAGGGCCGCCCGTCATGGCTGAAGGTGACCTCCTGCGCGTACTCGAACTCCTCGCCGATCGTGGGATACCCGCCGCGGCCCCGGCCGGCCCAGGTCCCCAGCAGCCCGCTCACCGGGGCGAGCAGTGCGTGTGGCGCCGGCGCTTCGTCCGGTCCCAAGGCATCGGGAAACGGGTACTTCCGGGCGGGGTCGAACATGGCGTGCCTTCCTGGCTGGGTTGGGGCCGGCACCGGCCGGCACGGGCCCAGAGTATGTCCTCCGGATCAAGGCGGGCCCGCTACGTGGGGCACCACACGCCGCCCTGGCGCATGTTGCCGCTTTTTGATCAGCGCAGGCCTCCGGACCGTCACAGGATCGCCAACCGCGAGTGAGCCTCCCGCCCCGGCCAGGGGTGGGAGGCTCACTCGAGTCAGGAAAGTGGATGAGCGGTTCGAAGGGTCGACCGGCCGGATCGTCTTTCTTATGGAGCGGCAGCTGCTGTCGCTGCATCGGCCACTACTTCATGCAGTGACGGAGGCCATGAGGTGCGGCTCAGCCGAAGTCGGGAATCGGGTGGTCCGGGACCAGGGCGGCGGCGATTCGCTGGGTGATCGTCTGGGCGGTGTGGCCGTCGGGGGCTTTGGGGCCCGTGGTGGTCGAGACGGCGATGGCCAGGTGCTTAGCGGGGAGGTATGCCTGGG
Organism: Streptomyces sp. H39-C1; assembly: GCF_027158125.1. Taxonomy (NCBI): domain Bacteria; kingdom Bacillati; phylum Actinomycetota; class Actinomycetes; order Kitasatosporales; family Streptomycetaceae; genus Streptomyces; species Streptomyces sp. H39-C1. Next base: position 42,620 of record NZ_JAPVLS010000075.1, on the reverse strand, counting down.
CGGCGGTGTAGCCGAAGAACAGCGGGTGCTGAGAGACCCAGTCGTTCAGGACGAGCAGACCCATGCCGTAGTGGGTGGCCTCGGTGTTCGCGATGCAGATCGTTGCCGGGCAGGTCTTGGTCGGACGGCCCAGGCCCACCGTCCCCGGGTTGAGCATTTCCTGGTAGGCGGCGGGGGAGAGCAACTCGCCCGAGCCGATGCCTGCGGCCGTGCGGGCCAGGTCGCAGATGTCCGTGGTCTGTACCGCGCCGGGGGCAGTGGTCCATGAGGGGTTCCAGAAGCTGGACTCCTCGTACTTTCCGCGGTCGGAGGTGAAGGCATGCAGGACGGGCGTCGGAATGTCGGGCGTGAAGCTGTTGCGGGTCTCGCTCAGCCCGAGCGGGCCCATGACCTGCTGTTGGAGCAGGACGTCGAGCGGGGTCCCGGTGATCTTCTCCAGGGCGGCACCGAGGAGGACGAAGTTGGCGTGCGAGTAGCTCCAGTTGGTACCCGGCTCGTACCACAGCGGCTTACTGGTCGAGATGGCCACCAGCTCCTTGGCCGTCCACTGGCGGAACGGGTCCGCATAGACGGCGTCGGAGAAACCGGGGGAGGTGACGTAGTCGATGAGACCGGAGGTGGAGGCGCCGAGCATGCGCAGCGTGATCTGGTGGCCGTGCGGAAGGTCGGGCAGCCAGCGCGCGACGGGATCGTCGAGGTCGACCCTGCCTTCGTCGACCAGCCGCAGGAGCGCCGTGCCCATGTAGCTGATCGCCACGTTGCCGTTCCGGAAGTGCATGGCGGGCTCGGCCGGCACCCCTGTCATCGACTCGCCGAGCGCGGTGGTGATGACCTCGCGACCGTCGACAGTGACCCGCAGGATCACGGACTTGAGATCCATCTCGGCCTTGGCCTGCTCGGCGATCCGCAGGATGTCCCGTGCCGGGCCGCGGCCGGGCAGCGGAGAACTGACGCAGGGCCGGTGGCGGTGATCGCGATCGCTCGCCGCACCGCTGGCGGTCGTGACCGGGGCGCAGAGGGCAAGGAGGGCGGTGGCTGCGGCGAGGCGGAGCAGCGTAATCGGGCGGGCTGGTCTCATGGGCGCAGTATCGGCTTGGAGTGCCCGGAGACCGGCTCAGCGGCCACCCGACCCGCACGAACATCACCCATCGGGCCCGCATCGACGGTCGGGGGACGTGGTGATCGTTCGCAGCTTCCAAGGTGGCGGATGGAGTGGGCTGAGACGCGTCGATCCATCGGGGTGCGAGCGTGCGCAGTAGCTGCTCCGCGGGCGGAGCGCTCACCGAAACGATGTACGCATTTCGGTGTCACAGCCCCGATCGTGGTCATAGCCTGACGGGTGTGACGCACAGGTTCCGTGAGGCGATGCGGTTGATGCGAACTCGCGATCCGCAACGTCGTGAGGACAGGTTCCACCAACTCCTACCGCACGCCGCAGAGCATGTCGACGAGCTCATCGAGGAGTTCGAACAGGAGCAGGACGATCACGGATTGCGCTGCTGGCTGCTCGAGCTCATCGGGGCAGCCCGATCTCCCGCCGCTCTGCCGACTCTCGGCGCTCAGCTCAACAGCCCTGACGAGTCCCTACGACTCCGGGCGGCCGCCGGCCTGACCGAGCTCGACACCCCCGAGGCCCGGACCCTGCTCTGGAATGCCCGAGCCAACGGCATGACCACCTAGGTTCTCGACGTCGGGTCGGCTGCGGTCAGGGAATGAGTACGCGGACAAGCAACACGACCAACGTGCCTGCTGCCAACACCGACCCCAGCACGGTGAACAGCCGGTCGACCGTCGCTACGTCCCAGCCCTTGATCGCAAACCGACGGGGATCCTCCGGGTCGTATTGGACCGTGACAAAGTTCCCGACTCCGAAGTCGCCCCCGACGCTGCCGCGGCCGAACCTGGATGCGTACTCATACTCGCGGCCGTCCCGGGTCGTCCAGGCTGCGACCGGGTGGTGGAACGTGGCGCCTTCGTTGTCGCGCCTGAGATCGTGGCGGACGATTCGCCCCTCTGCGATGACACCTGTGCGACGGAGCGCGCTGGAGCGGCGGAGTCCGTACACGCCGAAGCTGAGGAAGACCGCGCCGATCGTCAGCGGGATGAGCGAGAAGAGCCATTCACGTTCCATGGGTGGTGCGACGCCTTTGTCGGGATGCTGGTTGCGGGTGGGGCTGTGGCAGCCTGCTGGCCACTCTCGACCGGCCGAGCGGTTCGGCGCCATGGGCCACAGGGTGGGTCAGAGTGGCTGGAGTTGGGTGCGCAGGAGGCAGAATTCGTTGCCTTCCGGGTCGGCCAGGCAGTGCCAGCTCTCCGTGCCGGTCTGGCCGACGTCGGCGGGCCTGGCGCCGAGGGCGAGCAGCCGCTCCAACTCGGCGTCCTGGTCGCGGTCGGTGGCGTTGACGTCGATGTGCAGGGGGAGCTTGCCGGCCCGCGGGTCGCTGCTGGGGCTGAGGACGAGGGTGGGCTGCGGGCCGCCGAAGCCGGCGTCGGGCGGCCCGATCTCGATGCTTCCGTCGTCCTCCCGGCCGAGTTCGACGTAGCCGAGGACCTGGCTCCAGAAAGCGGCGAGCCGCTCGGGGTCGGCGCAGTCGATGACCAGTTCACTGATGCGGCATGCCATGCGTGTCAGTGTACGGAGGCAACCCGGGAGTCGGTCGTCGGCCGCGCGCCGGAGGACGACGCTGCTACCCGATCGCGTCCTGTGCAGGTCGGCGAGCGCGCGGTCAGAACCAGTGCAGGCAGTGCGGGGACCGTTCGGAGCGGAAGAGGGCGTCGGCGAGGGTGGCCGCGCCCGGGTGGTGGGCGCGGATGTGTCCGGCACGCACGAGCGTGCTCGGGGTGGTGCCGCCGAGGTAGACCGAGCCCAGGTCGCTCACGTCCAGCGACAGGTCGGGCGCCCGGTCCGTCGGGACGCACTCGGCCTTGCCGTCCCGGACGGTCAGCAGGTAGCGGCCGTGCTCGCCGAGGAACGGGTCGTCGAGGTCGAGGACGAGCTCGCCGTCCGTGAACCAGCCGCGCGCGGTCAGCGCACGCGGGATGTCCAGCAGCCGCACCCAGAGCCAGTCGGTGTCGCCGTTCACCTCGCCGGCGCGGAAGTTCGCAAGCTGCCAGCGCAGCGGGTGCTCCGGCGGGAAGTGCTTGAACACGACCTGATGGACCAGGTCGTGCCCGAGCACGAACCGGGCCAGGGCCGTGGAGACGGCATCGTCGGTCGCGATGGTCTCGTCGACCGTCAAGGTGTCGGGCTTGTCGAGCGAGTAACTGACGTACCCGTCCGGAATGCCGTCGGCGTCCCGGTGGACTGCGACGTAGCGCGGCGCCGGAGAGATCGGGGGCTGTCCCGCGCCCGAGGCCCACCAGCGGTGCGGCCGGGACAGGGCGCCGGGCTGTGCGCGACGGTACCGGTCGTAGACCTCTTCGAGGATCTCGCCGCACTCGGCACGCCGCAGCAGCTCGATCGCGCCGATGTCCGAGCCGGTCGCGGGGGCGTCGGCCGTTCGGTGCGCCCGGGGGAGGGCGAGCCCGGCCTGGTGGCGCGGCACCGTCAGCCGCTGCGTGTAGGTCGCCGGACCGTAGCCGAACCTGCGGTAGATCAGGGCCTCGGAGGCCAGCAGCACGGAGAGGAACTCCCCTCGGGCCCGCAGCTCGCTGAGCTGATGCCGCATCATCGCGCTGAGCACGCCCTGGCGTCGGTGCGAGGGAACGACGCCGACGGCGGTCACCCCGGCGGCCGGGACGAGGACCTCACCGGGCAGAGTGAGCTCGAAGGAGTACGCACCAGCGGTACCGACGGGCCGCCCGTCCGCCGTCATGGCGAGCAGGCTGCGGTCCATTTCGAGCGCCGACCACCAGACCCCGCCACCGTTCTCCTTGGGGGTTTCCGGGAAGCGCCCGAACGCGGCATGGAGGGTGTCGACGAAGACGTCGAGGTCCTGGTCGGTCGTGGGACGGATCTCCATGCTGCCGCTGTCTCCTCGGGATACCGGCACCACGACTCGTGGTGCCCCGCCACAGTGCAGCGTTGACCTGTGGCGGGGTCAAGCGAATTACGGCTGGGCTTGTGTCCAATGGCTGGGTTGGCCGGATCCGGGACGATGGCGACGCCGCTGGACGCAGGACGGGCTGCTGAGCGATGACGGCGGCACGGTCGATCGCCGTCCGTGTGATGCGTTACGAAGGTGCCACTGAACGTCACCAGCGGCCCGTGCTCGCCGTCGAAGTGACCCCGGGCCGGGCGGAAACGACGCACGCCAGAGGTCCTGAAACGGCGCGGCGATCGCTGCTCTTCCTGGACCTGGTGAGCCGGTCGGCGAGGGCACCAGGCACACTGCTGGTACGCAGTCTCATCATCAAGAGGATCACGCATGATCACGCTCACGAAGGAAGACGGCCCGGCGGACCTGGACGGGGTGACCCACCTGTCCATCGGAGCGTCCTGGGATCCCACCGTCGGAAGCAGTGGTGGACTGATAGGGAAGCTCCGTCAGAAGACCGGCACCGACCTTGACCTGATCGCCATCGCCATGCAGGGGACGGAGCCGGTGCGGCTGGCCGGTCTGGACTCCCTGGATCCGTTGGGCAACGGATCGTTGGTGCACAGTGGGGACAATCAGACCGGCCGTGGGGACGGCGACGACGAGACGGTGACCGTCGACTTCGCCCGGGTGCCGACCAACATCACCTCCATCGTGTTCGTTGCCGCCGCGTACAAGAAGCACAGCGCTTTCCAGAAGGCGCGGAACATCAGCTTCAAGGTGTACGACGCGACGGGCGGCAGCACCCAGCAGGTCGCCGACATCTGGCCGAGCCTGCTCAGCAACGACAACGGGTGCGCCGTGGCCAAGGCGATCCGGAGCGGTGCGGGCTGGAAGCTCCAGGTGATCAACGAGACCGGGAAGATCAAGCAGGGCGACGAGCAGGCCCTGATGCGCTTCGCCATGAGCAAGTAGCAGATTCGGGCAGGCCCCCGGCTCGCGGACGCGAGCCGGGGGCTCCGGGGTGGGCACGGTCTGCCGGTCCGCCCGCCCGCAGCCGTTGGTGAACACCCACCAGTGCTGCCTGGCCGGCCCGCGAGCGGTCGCGTTGGGGCTACAGGCTGTGGGCGGTGATGTTGCCGTGGGCGGTCGTGGCGTGGATGGTCAGGTCGGCGGTGCCTTCGGTGTTCTTGAGCGTGTTGTGGATGCGGCCGTAGGTGGTGCCGGCGTCGAGGCTGGCGGAGACGCCGCGGGCGGCGCCGACCGAGATCTCGCCGACCTGGGTGTGCAGTGTGACGGTGCCGCGGACGGCTTCGGTGATGCGGATGTCGCCCCTTGCGGTGCTGATCTGCGCGGGTCCGCCCAGCCGCCCGATCTCGACGTCGCCGTCGATCGCGGTGAGGTTGACGTTCGCGGCCTCGTCGAGCTTGATCTGTCGGTACGCGCCCTCGAAGGTGACGTCGCCGAGGCGTCCGACGCCCCGGAGCTCGGAGCTGGCGGCCTTGGCCTCGATGTGGGAGCCGGCGGGCAGTTGGACGGTCACCTCGATGGATCCGCTGTTGCCGACGATCCGGTTCTGCGCCGGTGAGGCCTCGATCCGCAGGACGCCGTCGTCATATTCGATCGTGGTCTGTTCCGCGGCTTTCACGTCGCGGCTCTTCGTGGTGTCCGCGGGAAGGATCTCGACCGTGGTGTCGGCGCGGTCGGCGGCGATGAACCGGACGCGTCCCGCGGGGATGTTCAGGACGGCGGAGATCGGGTTCGGGGTGTTGAACTTCTGCATCATGTTCTCCTGCAACTCGTCGTTTCTGATGAAGGAAACGCTACGTTGCATTCAAAGATCTGACAACGGAATCGTTGCGCCTGGACAGTGTAATTGCAGGTGGTAGCCCATAAATCGTTGCAATGGATCTGGAGTTGAATGCAACGACGGCTGCCTGTTCGTTGCAATGAGCTGAGAGTGAACGCTACACTTGAGGCACCACGGAGCACGAAGGAGACCGCGATGCCCGGAGGCAGACTCACCCAGCAGGAACGCCGGCAGATCGCGCTGGGACTGGCCGACGACCTCGCCTACGCCGAGATCGCCAGACGCCTCGACCGTCCGACCTCCACGATCACGCGCGAGGTGACACGTAACGGCGGCCCCACCGGGTACCGCGCCGACCTGGCTCACCGAGCCACCGAACACCGCACCCATCGGCGCAGCCAGGCCGCCCCCCGGGGGTTGGAAGCGCCCGAGCAACCTCACGGACGTGATGCCGAGGCCGTGCGTGAGTACGAGGAAGTGTTCACCACCGTCCTCATGCAGGCGGGGACGCCCAAGATGATGGCCCGGGTGCTGGTCTGCCTCTACACGACCGACGCGGGCAGCCTGACCGCGTCCGAACTCGTGCAGCGCCTCCAGGTCAGCCCGGCGTCCATCTCCAAAGCGATCACGTTCCTCGACGGCCAGGGCCTCATCCGCCGCGAACGCGACGAACGCCGCCGCGAGCGCTACGTGGTCGATGACGACGTCTGGTACCAGGCGATGATGGCCAGCGCCCGGTCCAACGCCCAGATCATCGAGACCGCACGGCAGGGCGTCGGCATTCTCGGCTCCGGCACTCCGGCCGCCGCCCGCCTGGAGAACATCGCCCGCTTTCTCGACTTCGTCAGCGAGAGCATCACCCGCGCCGCACAGCAGGCCCGCGAGGTCCTCCACACACAAGCCGGAACGACCCCGGGCGGTCCTGCCGAGTCGTCTGAGGAGACCTTCGGGACGCGGGAGCCATCCGCAGGGGAGGAACAGGCGGGCACTGCCGGGCCGAACTGACCTTGCCTCCCCTTGCGATGGGGCGTGCGGGGAGGATCGGACCGGGTTGGCGCCACCCGGAGCTTCCGTCCGAGCTCGGCTCTGCGGTGCCGGTCCAGGGCGCGCGCTGAGGATGGGGCGGCCGGCCGGGAAATCCGGTCGACAGGCCGGCCCGGGAAGCAGTGTGATGGCTGCGAGTGCCTGCCGTACCGTGCGGGCCGACCGCAGGAGCTGTTCTTGGCAACGGGGACAACCGCCCACGCCCGTCCGGCGATCGATGCGGAACTGGTCAGGCGCCTGGTCGATGCGCAGTTCCCGCAGTGGGCCGCGTTGCCTCTCAGCCTGTTCGACCCGGCCGGTTCGGACCATGCGATCTACCGGCTGGGCGAGGAACTGTCGGTCCGGCTGCCCCGCCATGCCGGGGCCATCGGGCAGGCCGGGAAGGAGCTCCAGTGGCTTCCCCGGCTCGCCCCGCACCTGCCGCTGGCCATCCGACCGTCCTTCTGGTCCCTTGCCGGTGCTGCCGGTGCTGCCGGGACGGTTCCGCGGCTTGTGGAGTGGGGGTGAACATCCTGCCGTCCGACGATGGGGCCGGTCGGACCTCCGGAGGGTCCTGATAGGCCCTGCTGCGCCCACCCCGGCTGCCTCAATGTGGAAGTGGGGACCGGTTCCCGCCGGGTCGTGTCGCCCCTGATCCATCTGCCGAAAAGACGTGAGACCGTGCAGCACCGCACCGTACGAGATGTCATCCTCGGCAGAACGCTGCAGATCACCGAGGGCGCGGTCCAGGTCCAGGAGGGCGTCGTCACCCTCCGCGGAACGCTCGGCCTGCGCAGCCTGGGCCCGCTCGTGGTCCGGCTCGCGCAGGGCGTCGACGGGGTGGTGAACGTCCACGATCCGATGGCCTTCGACGTCGACGACGCCCCGGCCCTCCCGGAACCGTCGGCCGCGCTGCCGGCGACCCCGTGACCGTTCTCGCACCCGCACCGCAGGCCACCGGCTCCGGAATCACCGCGGCGGCCGGCCGGTCCGGCGACGACGCCCTCCGGGCGGCGGGTACGACGCGGGACGGTCTGTCGGCGCGCGAGGCGGCCGAACGGCTGCGCACCTGGGGGCCGAATGCGGTCACCTCCCATCAGGCCAGGCTGCCGGCGGTGCTCTGGCGTCAGCTGCGCTCTCCCTTGCTGGGGTTGCTGCTCGCGGCGGCGACGGCCTCCTACTTCGTCGGGCAACGCGGTGACGCGGTGATCATCGGTGCGATCGTGGCCCTGTCGGTGGGGCTCGGCTTCGTGAACGAGTACCGCGCGGAGAAGGCCGCCGAGGCGCTGCACGGCCAGATCCACCACGAGGCGGTGGTTCTTCGGGACGGCCGTCCCTGCAAGGTTGACGTCACCGAGCTGGTGTCGGGCGATGTGGTCGAGCTGAGGCTTGGAGAGATCGTTCCGGCCGACATCCGGCTTCTTGACGTTGTGAGTCTGGAGTGTGACGAGTCGGTCCTCACGGGGGAGTCGCTGCCACTGCCCAAGGGCACGTCCGCGGTGCCGTCCGGTACCCCGTTGGCCGAGTTGTCGGGCTGCGCTCTGATGGGCACGGTCGTGCACGCCGGCAGTGGCCGGGGGGTGGTGGTGACCACTGGTGCCGCGACGGAGTTCGGGAAGATTGCGGCGGGCCTGGGCACGCACCAGTTGGAGACCGAGTTCCAGGTGGGACTGCGCCGATTCTCGATGTTGCTGGTCTACGTCGCGGGCGCGCTGACCACGTCGATCTTCGCCGTCAACGTCCTCCTGCACAAACCGCTGTTGGAAGCGCTGCTGTTCTCGCTGGCGATCGCCGTCGGGATCACGCCGCAGTTGCTGCCGGCCGTGGTGTCGACGAGTCTGGCCGCCGGGTCCCGGCGGATGAGCCGGCGGAAGGTACTGGTCAAGCGGCTGGTGTGCATCGAGGACCTCGGGGACGTCGATGTGCTGTTCACCGACAAGACGGGCACACTGACCGCCGGCCGCATCGACTTCATGCGGGCGCTGCCCGCCGACGGTTCCACGGCGGACGCGCTGCTGCGCTGGGGCCTGCTGTGCACGGAGAGCGGCGGTGCGGACGGTCCGGCGGTGGGAGGCAATCCCCTGGACGAGGCCCTGTGGGAGTCGGCCGCGTCGCAGAGCCTCCGCGGGACCCTGGCGGGCAGTACTCGGCTCGGGTTGCTGCCGTTCGATCACGACCGGCGTATGGTCTCCGCCGTGGTGCGTGACAGCGCGGGTGTGACGACGCTGGTCACCAAGGGCGCTCCTGAGAGCGTGCTGGAGCGCTGCGTCGATGTTCCTGACGCGGCCCGCGAAGCGCTGGCCGCCGAGTTCGCCGCAGGGAACCGCGTGGTCGCCGTGGCCACCCGTACCCCGGTGGGCGAGGAACGGCCCACTGCCGTGGATGAACGAGGCCTTCGTCTCGCCGGCCTGTTGGTCTTCCTCGACCCGCCCAAACCCGACGCTGCCGCGGCGCTGCTGAGGCTGGCCGGTCTCGGGATCACGGTCAAGATCGTCACGGGGGACAATCCGGCGGTCGCGGTCAAGGTCTGCGACGACCTCGGACTGCCCGCCGGACGAGCACTGACCGGGGTTGACCTCGACGCGCTGGACGACGCCGAACTCGCCGCGGCGATCCTACGCACCACCGTCTTCGCCCGGGTCAGCCCTGAGCACAAGGCACGGATCGTCCGGATCCAGCGGACGACCGGCGGCGACGTCGCGTTCCTGGGCGACGGAGTCAACGACGCGCTGGCCCTGCACGCCGCCGACGTGGGCATCTCCGTGGAGTCCGGCACCGATGTGGCGAAGGACGCCGCGGACGTGATCCTGCTGGAGAAGGACCTGGATGTGCTCGCGGACGGCGTGGTGGAGGGGCGGCGGATCTTCGCCAACACCATCAAGTACGTCCTCATGGGCACGTCAAGCAACTTCGGCAACATGTTCAGCGCGGCCGGTGCGTCGTTGTTCCTGGGCTTCCTGCCGATGCTGCCGTCCCAGATCCTGCTCAACAACCTGCTCTACGACACCAGCCAGCTGGCGATCCCCACCGACCATGTCGACGAGGAGCAGCTGCGCAGGCCCTCGCACTGGGACATCGGGTTCATCCGCCGCTTCATGGTCTGCTTCGGTCCGATCAGCTCGGTGTTCGACTTCGCCACGTTCGGCGTCATGCTGTGGGTCTTCCACTCCGGACCGGTCCAATTCCGCACCGGCTGGTTCGTGGAGTCCCTGGCGACCCAGGCGTTGGTGATCTTCGCGATCCGCACCCGCCGCAGCCCGTTCTGGCGCAGCCGTCCCAGCCTGCCGCTGACACTGGCCGCCTTCGGGGTGGTCGCGGTGGGAGCGGTACTGCCGGCAACGCCCCTGGCGCACACACTCGGCTTCGCGCCGCTCCCGCTGGGCTTCTTCGCCGCCCTGGCGGCCATGGTGGGCTGCTATCTGGGTCTCATCGAGATCGGCAAACGGCTCTTCTACCGGCAACAGTCCGCCGCTCCGACCGATCCGATCCGCAGGCGGGACCCCTGGCGGCATCTGCGGCGTCGTCGGGCCGGCTTCAGCGTTCCCGGCCGGTTGGGCCACCGCCGGCCCCTCGTACGGGCCGGCTGAACAGGGAAGGCAGGACCTGCGCGGCTGAGCCCTGGGGCCCAGCCGCGCAGGTTGACCGGCCGCACTCCGCACGTCCGTGAAGTGCCTTTTCGCGGACCCGGGTTCAACGCAGCCGGCGCAGGTACGGATCGTGGACGCGGCGGGGCAGCAGGCGGATGCGGGCGTCGCGCGCGGTGACGCCGCAGGGCCCGGCGACGACCGTGTCGATGGCGGCTTCCGCGAGTTGTGGCAGATCTTCGGCCATCCGTGACAACCGCAGCAGCAGCGTCTTCACCCCCTCGATGTCCGCGCTACCGCCGTGGCGCCCGGGGAGCAGCGAGGAGCAGCGCGGGTCGGCGAGCAGCGCTCGAGCGTCACGCTCGGTGAGCGGGGCGGGCCGGGTGGCCGGTTCGGCAAGCGGATCGCAGGCGATACGGCAGGCGTCGGCGGCCATGATGCCCGCGCCGCGTGAGTTCGACACCACGGCGACGTTGGTCCCGGGCGGCAGCGGCTGGGAGTGCAGCATGTCCGCGGCGTCGAGGAGTTCGCCAAGGGTTCGGGTGACGATGACTCCGGCTTGGGTGAACAGCGCCTGTCGGGTCGTGGCCGGGACGTCATGGTCCGCGCTGCCTACGGCGGCCGAACGCCGGCCGGGGTGCGGGCCGCCGGTGTCGACGGTCAGGACCGGCATGTGCCGGGCGACCTCGGGTTCCGTTCCACGATCCTGCCGACGGTGGGCCAGCGCGCAGGGGCTGGCCGGGGCAGCCGCGAGGGCCGTTCGGCCCTGATGCGTGCGGAGGTCCCGACAGGCTGTGAGCCGGGCAGGGCCGAACGGCTGCTCCGCGGGGACCTGCGGACCCTGGGCGGCCTCTCGTCGGCGAACGAGCATGGAGACACCTGAACTGTGAAGGAGTGAGGCGACGATGACTGTGACAACGCCATCCACCATGGGCGTGTCCGAGGCCGCGTGGCAGGGGTTCTCCGGCCGGTCCTGGCGCGACCGCATCGATGTACGCGACTTCATCCAGACCAACTACACACCGTACGAAGGCGATGCCTCCTTCCTGGCAGGCCCGACGACGCGCACCCTCGCGGTATGGCACAAGGTCTCCGCGCTGTTCCCCGAGGAACGCCGCCGAGGCGTTCTCGATATCGACGCCCGGACGCCTTCGACCATCACCTCGCACCGTCCCGGATGGATCGACCGGGAGCGTGAGCTGATCGTCGGTCTGCAGACGGATGCCCCGCTGAAGCGGGCGATCATGCCCAACGGCGGCCTGCGGATGGTCGAGAACAGCCTGCGGGCCTACGGATACGAGCCCGACCCGTTCGTCACGAGGGTGTTCGGCACCTACCGGAAGACCCATAACACCGGCGTCTTCGACGCCTACACCCCCGAGATGCTCCGCGCACGCAAGGCCGGCCTCATCACCGGCCTGCCCGACGCCTATGGCCGGGGACGGATCATCGGCGACTACCGGAGAGCCGCCCTGTACGGCACGTCTCGGCTGATCGAGGTCAAGCGTGCCGAGCGGGCCCTGCTGGACGCCCGGCCCTCCACATCCGATGTCATCCGCGACCGTGAGGAGATCGCCGAACAGATCCGCGCGCTGGGCGAACTGGAACAGATGGCGGCCACCTACGGCTGCGACGTCACCCGCCCGGCAACCACCGCCCACGAGGCCGTGCAATGGCTCTATCTCGGCTATCTGGCGGCGGTGAAGGAGCAGAACGGCGCCGCGATGTCCCTGGGCCGCACCTCCACGTTCCTGGACGTCTATCTGGCCCGGGATCTGGCCGAGGGACGGATCGACGAGAGCCGCGCCCAGGAGCTGATCGACGACTTCGTGATCAAGCTGCGCATCGTCCGGTTCCTGCGCACCCCGGAGTACGACACCTTGTTCTCCGGCGACCCGACGTGGGTCACCGAGTCCATCGGCGGCATCGGCGACGACGGTCGGCCGCTGGTCACCCGTACCTCCTTCCGGTTCCTGCGGACCCTCGCCAACCTCGGGCCCGCCCCCGAGCCCAATCTCACCGTCCTGTGGTCCCCGCGATTGCCCGAGGGCTTCAAGCGGTTCTGCGCCCAGGTGTCGATCGACACCAGCTCCATCCAGTACGAGTCCGATGAGCTGATGCGCCCGCGGACCGGTGACGACACCGCGATCGCCTGCTGTGTCTCGGCGATGGCGGTCGGCAAGCAGATGCAGTTCTTCGGCGCCCGGGTGAACCTCGCCAAGGCCCTGCTGTACGCGATCAACGGCGGCCGGGACGAGATGACCGGCGAGCAGGTCGCACCGGTGTCCACTCCGTTGACCGGCGAGTATCTCGACCATGACGAGCTGACCGCCGCGTACGACCGGATGCTCGACTGGCTCGCCGGCACGTACGTCAACGCCCTCAACGTCATCCACTACATGCACGACAAGTACGCCTACGAGCGGCTGGAGATGGCGCTGCACGGCCATCCCGTGCAGCGCACCATGGCCTGTGGAATCGCCGGCCTCTCGGTGGCAGCCGACAGCCTGTCGGCCGTCAAGTACGCCCGGGTGAAGGTGATCCGGGACGACACCGGACTGGCCACGGACTACGAGGTCGAGGGCGAGTACCCCGCGTACGGGAACCACGACGACCGTGCCGACAGCATCGCCGTCGACCTGGTGCACACCTTCATGGCCAAGCTGCGCCGGCATCCCACCTACCGGGGCGCGGAGCAGACCCAGTCGGTGCTCACCATCACCTCCAACGTGGTCTACGGCAAGCACACGGGCAACACCCCGGACGGCCGTCGCGCGGGGCTGCCCTTCGCGCCCGGTGCCAACCCCATGAACGGCCGTGATCGCCACGGGCTGGCGGCCTCCGCCCTGTCGGTGGCCAAGATCCCGTACGAGCAGGCCCGTGACGGCATCTCGCTGACCTCGACCATCACCCCGGAAGGGCTCGGGCACGACCCCGCGGAACGTGCCACCAACCTGGTCGGCATCCTCGACGCCTACACGGCTTCCGGCGGCTTCCACATGAACGTCAACGTTCTGGACCGGGCCACTCTGGAGGACGCCATGGAGCATCCGGAGAAGTATCCCGAGCTGACCATCCGGGTCTCCGGTTACGCCGTCAACTTCGTCCGCCTGACGCGCGAGCAGCAGCTCGACGTGATCAGCCGCACCTTCCACGGTGCGATGTGAGCACCGGCCGGATCCATTCCTGGGACCTGTCCACGGGCGTGGACGGGCCCGGCACCCGGTTCGTGCTCTTCATGAACGGCTGCCCGCTGCGCTGCTCGTACTGCGCCAACCCCGACACCTGGAAACTGCGCGACGGGCGCAGTATGACTGTCGACGAGGTGATGGCAGAGATCGCGAAATACCGCTCCTTCATCGACACCGCCGGCGGGGGAGTCACGCTCAGCGGAGGTGAGCCGCTCCTGCAGGCCGACTTCACCGCCGAAGTCTTGCACCGCTGCCACGAGCTGGGTCTCCACACCGCCCTGGACACCTCCGGCGCTCTCGGCGCCCGCGCCGGTGACGCGCTGCTCGCCGATACCGACCTGGTCCTGCTCGACATCAAGTCCTTCGACATCGAGGCTTACCACCGGCTCACCGGCGGCCACCTGGCCCCCACCCTGAGCTTCGCCGGACGGCTCGACCGACTGGGAATCCCGGTCCGGATCCGCTATGTGCTGGTGCCGGGCCTGACCGACGACCGGGCCGCGGTGGACGGCCTGGCCGCCTTCGTCGCCGGTCTGGACAACGTCGAAGGGGTGGACGTGCTGCCCTTCCACACGATGGGCACCCACAAGTACGACGACCTCGGCATCCCCTTCGTGCTGCGCGACACCCCCGCACCGGGGCCCGCGCTCCTGGAACGGGTGCGAGGTCAGTTCCGGGTGCACGGCGTGCCGGCCGTGTAGGCCGCGGGCAGGGACGTTCGGCCCCCCGGAGGGACCTGCAAGGCCCCTCTGCATCCGCTCCTGGGCCTGTGAGGCTGGAAGCGAGCGGGAGACCGCACATCACTCCATGACTTCGTGCGGTACACCATCGACCGCGGTCCGACGACTCTCCGGAGGGCTCCATGTCCGACACGAGCGCGAACACTTCCGACGGCCCCATCGTGGTGGGCACGGACGGCTCACCGTCCGCCCGCCACGCCGTGCTCGTCGCGCTGCGCGAAGCACAGCTGCGCGGCACCGGACTGCGGGCCGTCTGCGCCTACGACTACGGGCCCGACCGCTATGCCGGCTACGAGTGGCTGACCGCGTCGGACAACGCCGGTCTGTACGTGCAGCTGCGTGACATCGCGGAACAGGCTGTGACCGACACCGTCGCCGAACTCCAGAAGGAGCTCGGCGGTACCCCGGTGGAAGTGGAGGTCGTGGTCGAACCGGGACGCCCTTCGCAGGTGCTGCTCGAAGCCAGTGCGGACGCCTGTCTGCTGGTGGTCGGCACCCGGGGAGCGAGCTCCTGGGGGCGCCTCAGGCTCGGCTCGACCAGCACGGAGGTCGTGCACCACGCACACCTTCCGGTCCTGGTCGTCCCCGGCGACGACCCCGACGCCGCGTAACTCCGATCGCAACGACACCGGGTCCCGGACCCGGGGACAGGTTCGCATCATGACCACCATCAGCTTGTCGCAGGCTTCGCACCCGGACGTGACCGCCATCCCCGAGGTCCGGATGCTGCTGAAACCGCAGTGCGCGGACCGGGGAATGGTCGACGGTGCCTGGTGGCCGCGCACACGTGACCTGGCCCGTGAACTGCCGTTCCTGGTCGCGGTCCTGGACGAGCGCTGGGGCCGGATCACCCGGGTCGCGGTGAATCCCCACAGCTGGCCGGAGATCCCGAAGAAGGTGCCCGCGGGAATCCATACCGTGAGCGTCGGATGGTTCGACGCCGAGCAGGACCCCGACGACCTGCTGCTGCTCTCCTACACCGTCGGGCGCTGGGACCTGCTGATCGTGCCGCCGGAGTGCGACCCCGAGCGCGCCGCTTGGCTGATGTGCGCCGCGGGCGACGTGGACAACCGGCAGAGCGTCCGGGAGCTGATGGCCGGCCCGCGGTCGGTGCGGCACACCACCACGCACGCGGCTCCGTGGGAAGCCCTCTGAGGGCGACAGCAGTCGACGACAGCCGGGGCCGGCCTGCGGGCCGGCCCCAGCTGCAGTGGTTCCAGGGCTATGTGTCGTTGTCCTCGGGGGAGTTCATTCGCAGTGCGGCGCGTCCGGACTCCAGCCGGGCGGCCGGCAGGCGGAACGGGGAGCAGGAGACGTAGTCGAGTCCCGTCCGCTCGAAGAAGTCGATCGAGTCGGGATCGCCGCCGTGCTCGCCGCAGACGCCGATTTTGAGGGCTGGCCGGGCCGCACGGCCTTCCCGTACCGCGATCTCCACCAGGCGGCCGACACCGTCCCGGTCGATCGTCTCGAACGGCGAGGCGGCGAAGATGCCCTGAGCGAGGTAGGTGGCGAAGAAGGACCCTTCCACGTCGTCGCGGGAGAATCCCCAGGTGGTCTGGGTGAGGTCGTTGGTGCCGAAGGAGAAGAAGTCGGCCTCCTGGGCGATCCGGTCGGCGGTCAGGGCCGCTCTCGGAAGTTCGATCATGGTGCCGATGGGGCACGTCACCGTCACTCCCGCGGAGAGGGAGACCTGTGCGAGGACGGCTTCCACCTCCCGGCGCACCATGCGCAGTTCCTCGACCGTACCGACCAGCGGAACCATGATCTCGGCCTGCGGGTGCCCGCCGTCGTTCAGCCGCTGGGCGACCGCCTCACCGACGGCCCGTACCTGCATCGCGACCAGGCCGGGCACCACCAGACCGAGACGGACGCCGCGCAGTCCCAGCATCGGGTTCTGTTCGTGCATACGCTCGACGGCGGCGAGAAGGTCGACGTCGTGCGGGTCCGGAATCTGTCCGGTGGCGCGGACCGAGGCGACCCGTACGGCCAGTTCGACGCGGTCGGGCAGGAACTCGTGGAGCGGGGGGTCCAGCAGCCGGATGGTGACGGGCAGCCCGTCCATCGCCGCCAGGATGGCGGTGAAATCCGCGCGTTGGAGGGGCAGCAGCGCGTCCAGGGCGCGCTTGCGTCCGGTGTCGCTGTCGGCCAGGATCATCGACTCGACCAGCCGCCGGCGTTCGCCGAGGAACATGTGCTCGGTGCGGCACAGTCCGATGCCCTGGGCGCCGAAGCGCCGGGCGCGCGCGGCGTCCTCGGGGGTGTCGGCGTTGGCAAGGGTCTCCATCCGGCTCACCTCGTCGGCATGCGCGAGGATGCGGGCCACCGCGTCCACCACGCCAGGAGGTCGCTCTCCGGTTTCGAAGTAGTGCATCACAGGTGACTCGACCAGCGGCTGTGCGCCGAGGTGGACGGTGCCGGCCGAGCCGTCGATGGACACCACCGTGCCCTCGGCGACCACGGTGCCGTCGCGCGTGGTGAAGTGCCGGGCCGTCTCGTCGACCGTGATCTCCTCGGCTCCGCAGACACAGACCTTGCCCATGCCTCGCGCCACCACGGCCGCGTGACTGGTCTTGCCGCCCCGGCTGGTGAGGACGGCTTGCGCGGCGATCATTCCCGGCAGGTCGTCGGGGGTGGTCTCACGCCGGACGAGCACCGTCCTGGAGCCCGCGGCAGCCAGGCGTACCGCCTCCGCCGAGGTGAAGACCACGGCGCCGACGGCCGCACCCGGCGATGCCGGGATGCCACGCGCCAGCGGTGTTCCCGCTGCCGCGTCGTCGAAGCGGGGGAACATCAGATGGGTGAGCTGCTCACCGGTCACCCGGCGGAGGGCCTCTGCCGGGGAGATGACGTCCTCGTCGATCAGCTGGGCGGCGATACGGAAGGCCGCTTCCGCCGTGCGCTTGCCGACGCGGGTCTGCAGCATCCACAGCCGGCCGCGCTCGATGGTGAACTCGATGTCGCAAAGGTCCCGGTAGTGGTGTTCCAGGATGCCCAGGTAGTCGCGCAGCTGTGTGTACGAGAGCGGGTCGATGGCCTCCAGCTCCTGCAGCGGAACAGCATTGCGGATGCCGGCGACGACGTCCTCGCCCTGGGCGTCGGACAGATAGTCGCCGTAGATGCCCCGGCGGCCGGTGGCCGGATCGCGGGTGAACGCCACGCCGGTGCCGGAGTCCGGGCCGAGGTTGCCGAAGACCATGGTCTGGATGTTGACGGCCGTGCCGAGGTCGTCGGGGATGTGCTCGCGCCTGCGGTACAGCCGGGCCCGCTCGCCGTTCCAGGACTCGAAGACGGCGAGGATCGCGCGGCTGAGCTGGTCGGCGGGGTCCTGCGGGAAGTCCTCACCCGTCGCGTCACGCACGATCCGTTTGAACTCCTCCACGACGTCAGGCAAGTCGTCCGGGTCCCGGTGCTCCGCCAGAGCGTCGGCGAACAGGGAGCCGTCGACTCCCATCGCGGTGCTGCCGAACATCTGGATGAGTCGCCGGTAGGAGTCCCAGGCGAAGTGCTCGCGGCCGGTGGTCTTCGCCAGGCCGTGCACCGAGTCGTCGTTCAGACCGATGTCGAGGATCGTCTCCATCATGCCGGGCATGGAGAAACGTCCACCGGAGCGTACCGAGAGCAGCAGCGGGTCGTCCGGGTGGCCCAGCTTGCGCCCGCCGGCGAGCTCCAGGGCTGACAGCCGGGCGGCAACCTGTATTCCGAGGCCGTCCGGCTCGCCTCCGGTGGCCAGGAAGGCCCGGCAGGCTTCGGTGGTGACGGTGAAGCCGGGTGGCACGGGCAGGCCGATACGGGTCATCTCGGCGAGATTGGCGCCCTTCCCCCCGAGGAGGCCGGCCATCTCACGGCCACCCTCGGTGAAGTCGTACACGTACTGGACCATGGTGCGGCCGCCTCACTTCGCAGGATTGAATCGGGGCCGGGAGCGGCCCCGCCGTCGACGCGCCGTTCAGTGGGCCTGACTCAGCTGTGCGATGGGCCGGGCAACGAGCCTTGTGGTGTCTCGGGGACGAGCAGGACCGGGCAGTGGGAGTGGTGCAGCAGAGTGGTGACCGGGCCGAGCTGAGGTCCCAGCAGGCCCTGTCTGCGGTGCGCGGTGACCACGATGTGATCGTTCCCTTCATCGAATGCGTCCGGCGTCCTGCTGCGGCTTCCGCCGGGGGACCTCGGCCCGCGTGCCGTGGGAACGGGCCGGCGGGCCGGTGTCCGTTCCGCAGTCCCTCAGGTACAGCCTGGCCCGGCACCGGTGCCGGCCGCTTGGGCCACTCGGACCCGGTACAGGGGTCCAACCGGCCCGCATCGCGGAGAGAGGTCCGTGACGTCGGAGTGCCTGGCCGAACCGGCCGCGTCTCCTCAGCTGAAAGCGGTCTTCAGCGCCTCGAAGGCGGCCTTCGGGTCGGAGAGGGCGTGGTAGATGCCCGGGATCTCCTTGTCCACGTCCAGCAGCCCGTACACGGCGTGCATGGCACCGCGGACCGAGTACTCGACGGTGAACACCACGTCCTCGGGAATCTCGACGAACTGCCCGAGGAAGGCGAAGTTCGCCGCTCCCGCGGGGATCACCAGCGGCCTGTCCCGAACGCTGCGGCGCTCGAACTGGCTGGTGATGTACGGCATCATCACGGTTCTCACCGTCGTGGTCGCGGCGACTTCCCGCGCGATGTCCTGGAAGCCGAGGTGGCCGAGGAGCTCGGTGAGGATCTCCTGGCCGGTAGCCTCCGACATCTTCTTCCCGGTGTTCTCGCCCTCGTTGTCGACGAACAGGCCGTAGCCCCAGAGGGTGAAGACGTCGTCGGGCTGGCCGTCGAAGTGCGGCTGGGAGGGCACCACGATGGACATCAGCCAGTTGGAGTCCTTGAACGTCATCAGGCCGCCGGTACCGGGCGCGTTGCCGGAGAACTCCTCGATCCGTTTCAGCAGTGCCGGGCTTCGCATCGTGAGGGTGAAGGACTCCCATTTGGCCTCGTCGACGTCGGCGTTGAAGGAACTGGGGCGGCCGAAGTCCTCCGCCTTGCGGGCCAGGGTCTCCCACAGCGTCCAGCCGCCGTCGCGCTTGTCGCGGATCAGCTCGGGGGCGGTGTCGTCATCGCCGTACGTGCTGTCGGCGGTCATCGAGCCGAGCGTGATGAACGCGTAGTCCTCCGGGCCGAGGTCGTAACCACCGTTGCTGCCGTTCTGCTGGAACTCGATCCGTGACGCGCGCCGGTCACCGATGTCTCCGACGAAGTCCACGTTGGTCACCGTCACGCCGTACTCGATGCGTACACCGCGGCTCTCCAGCCACTTCTGCACCGGGCGGACCAGGGAGTCGTACTGGTTGAGACGGGTGCGCCGCACTCCGGCGAGAGTGTGGATCCGCGGGAACTCCTGCATGAAGCGCAGGAAGTACCGCTTGAGTTCGATGGCGCTGTGCCAGTTCTGGAAGGCGAAGGTGGTGCGCCACATGGCCCAGAAGTTCGTGTCGAAGAAGTGCTGTGAGAAGAAGTCCTCGATCCGGCGGGGGCCGATCACGGACTCCGGGAGTGCCAGAAGGCGGGCCAGGTCGACCCGGTCACGCGTGTTGAACCCGAGTTGAGCCGCGTCGAGGATGGAGTGATCACCGGCGATGAGCCGGGCCTTGGCGCCGGTGACGGTCTGCCGGTTGAACTCCCGCGTCTCCTGCAGCACGGAGACGTTCTCGTCGTCCAGCGTGGGGATGGTCTCCAGCAGGTTCCAGAGGCAGACGTACGCCTCCTCTTCCAGCATCCGCCCGCCACGCGTCACATAACCAGTTTCCGGGCCACCGCCGCCGTCCAGGGAACCGCCGGCGATGGGGAGTTCCTCCAGGATGTGGATGTTCTCGCCCTGGAGGCCGCTGTCACGGATTAGGAACACCGCTGCCGCGAGTGCTCCGATGCCGCCGCCGACCAGATAGGCCCGGGTGTGCCGTGCTGTGTCCATGTGCTGGTTCCCCTTTGATGCCGCCCAGAGCGCTGGGACCGATGCGTCGGAGCCCGCTCCGCCTGATCGACAGGTGTGCGGTCCGATGCTGGATCCCCAGCCAACGCCACGAGGGTCACCGCCGTCGTGGGCTGTCCGGTACCCAGGTCCAGGGACCTTTGTCCCTCGGAGCGAAGGGGGTGCCGGGGTGATGGCCTGGGGGCAGAGGGCGGGCAGGACCATCAGCCGTTCACTCCTCCCACCTGCGGGACCAATGGCCCTCCTTCTGGTCCCGGCGGGCCCTCCAGCCCGGCTCGAACCCGCATCAGGATGAGGGCAGACGGCGATCCGGCCGTGCTCTGAAGTGGCGAGACGCACCGGCAGGCCTGAGGACCACGGCCGCCAGCGACGCTCTCGCCCGCCAATCGAACCGAGGCACGCCATGCCCGTCCTGATCATTACTGTCGTGGTCCTGCTCCTCCTGCTGATCTGTGCGATGGCCGTGAAGATCGTCAAGCAGTACGAGCAGGGGGTGCTGTTCCGGCTCGGCCGGGTGCTGGGCGAGCGCAAGCCCGGTCTGCGGCTGATCATTCCGTTCGTCGACGTCCTGCACCGGGTGTCGCTGCGGATCGTCACCATGCCGATCCAGTCGCAGGGCATCATCACCCGCGACAACGTCAGCGTCGATGTGTCCGCGGTCGCTTAC
The DNA here is from genome assembly GCF_027158125.1 of Streptomyces sp. H39-C1. Lineage (NCBI taxonomy): Bacteria > Bacillati > Actinomycetota > Actinomycetes > Kitasatosporales > Streptomycetaceae > Streptomyces > Streptomyces sp. H39-C1. Next base: position 21,673 of record NZ_JAPVLS010000075.1, on the reverse strand, counting down.
TTCCGGGTGGTCGACCCGGTGAAGTCCGTCGTCGCCATCGAGAACGTGTACGCGGCGATCGACCAGATCGCGCAGACCACGCTGCGCAAGGTCGTGGGACAGCACACCCTGGACGAGACGCTGTCCGAGACGGACACGATCAACCTGGACATCCGCGAGATCCTCGACGTCACGACGGTCGAGTGGGGCGTCCAGGTGACGCTGGTGGAGCTGAAGGACATTCAGCTGCCCGACAGCATGAAGCGGGCGATGGCCCGTCAGGCCGAGGCCGAGCGGGAGAAGCGCGCGAAGATCATCAACGCTGAGGGCGAGTCGCTGGCCGCCGCGGCCCTCGGTGACGCCTCGGACGTGATGATGGCCCACCCGCTGGCCCTGCAACTGCGCAACCTGCAGAGCCTGGTGGAGATCGGCGTGGACAAGAACACCACCGTCGTCTTCCCGGCCCCGCTGATGAGCACCATCGGTGAACTCGGCTCCTTCCTCGCCCGTGAGACCGCGGCGGCGATCCCGGTCGTCCCGCCGACGGCCAGGAACACGGAAGCGGAACCTGCCACCGAGCCCGCGTTCGTGGACATCACGACAGCCGACACCCCGGCCGTCTCCTCCAACGGCGTTCCTCGCGCGATCAGCAAGTAGTCCGCCGACCGCGACCGTGTTCAGAAGTGAGGAAGATCCGTGCCTGAGATGACCAACAACCCGCCGGCTGACAACGATACGAAGTCCGACCTTCCAAACCAGGAACCGAGGAAGGGGATGTTCGGACTGCCGACCGCGACCGCGCTGGTCATCGGTTCCGTGATCGGTACCGGGGTGTTCGCCCTGCCGACCGCGCTGGCTCCGTACGGGCCGATCAGCCTGGTCGCGTTCGTGCTGGTCACCGTCGGCGCGCTGGCACTGGCCTTCACGTTCGGTGCGCTGTCCAAACGGGTGCGGGGATCCGGCGGCCCCTACGTCTACGCCCGGGACGCCTTCGGCGACTTCGCCGGCTTCCTCAACGCGTGGTCCTACTGGATCACGGCGTGGGCGGGCAACGCGGCCATCGTCGTGGCCTGGGTCGGGTACGTGGAGGTGTTCTGGAACACCGGCCACGCCAAGACCTGGTCGATCGTCATCGCCATGGTCGGACTGTGGATACCGGCGGTCATCAACCTCTCCGGTATCCGGAACATGGCGGTCACCCAGATCGTCACCACCGTGCTGAAGTTCGTGCCACTGCTGTTCATGGCCACCGTCGGGCTGCTGTTCATCAAGGCGCACAACTTCGGCGCCTTCAACGCCAGCGGCACCTCCGCCGGTGCCGCGATCTCCGCCGCCGCGGCCATCGCCCTGTTCAGCTATCTCGGGATCGAGACCGCATCGGTGGCCGCAGGACGGGTACGGGACCCGCAGCGCAACGTGGGCCGGGCAACGATCCTCGGCACCGTCGGCTGCGCGGTCGTCTACATCCTGGGCACGGTGACGGTGTTCGGCACCGTCTCCAACGCGGCTCTGCAGAAGTCGGCCGCGCCGTTCACGGACTCGGCGGATGCCATCTTCGGCGGCCGATGGGCCGGCCAGTCCGTTGCGGTCGCCGCGATCGTCTCCGGACTGGGCGCCCTGATCGGCTGGACCCTCATCGTCGCCGAGATGCCGATGGCCGCGGCCAAGGACCGCCTGTTCCCGGCCGCCTTCGGTCGCACCCGTAAGGGCGTCCCGGCATTCGGGATCATCAGCTCGACGCTGCTCGCCTCCGTCCTGACCGCCGTCAGTTACAGCCAGTTCGAGAAGGTCTTCACCACCCTCGTCCTGCTGTCCGTGGTCACCGCCGTGATCCCCTACATCTTCAGCGCCGGCGCCCAGCTGTACTGGCTGCTCACCCGCGGGCGCCAGACCCGGTGGCCGCACCTGTTCCGCGACTGCGGGGTGTCCGCCGTCGCCCTGGCCTTCTCGTTCTGGTCCCTCGCCGGCAGCGGCTACCAGGCCGTCTACTACGGGCTGTTCTGCCTGCTCCTCGGTCTGCCGGTCTACATCTGGCTCAAGGCCGCACGCAACGAGTACGGCGAGACCCCCGTCATCCCGGACGGTGAGCCCTCCGTCGCAGGCGCGGTCCCGCTCCCACCCGCGGCTCCGGCGGACACCCCAGTGGGGCACACGACGTGACCCGGTCCCTGACACCTTCCGGAACCGGCGCCCGACCTTCGCCGCACATCAAGGAGACCACCATGACCCGCACCCTCGGTGTGCATTCCGAAGTCGGCCCGCTGCGCGAGGCCATCGTCCACCGCCCCGGGCTGGAGCTGAACCGCCTGACGCCCGGCAACTGCGACGAACTGCTCTTCGACGACGTGCTGTGGGCCGCCAAGGCCCGCGAGGAGCACGACACCTTCGTCCAAGTACTCCGCGACCGCGGCACGACGGTCCACCACTTCGACCAACTCCTCGCCCGGACGCTGGAGCGCCCGGAGGCACGGGCCTTCGTTCTGGACCGCATCTGCACCCCGGAACTGGTGGGCCCGACCCTGGCGACACCCCTGCGACGGCTCGCCGACGAGGCGGACCCAGCGACGCTGGCCGAACTGCTCATCGGCGGAGTGACCCGCGCCGACCTGTCGCCCCTGCGGGTGCGCAGCCTGCGCTGGCAGAGCCTGGAACTGGACGACTTCGTCCTCGCGCCGCTGCCCAACACGCTGTTCCAGCGCGACAACTCGGCCTGGATCTACGGAGGCGTCACGATCAACCCGATGGCCAAGGCCGCCCGGCAGCGCGAGTCCCTGCACAGCCGTGCCGTGTACACGTTCCACCCGTTGTTCGCGGACGCGACCTTCCCGGTGTACTACGGCAACGACGACACCAACCACCAGCCGGCCACCCTCGAAGGTGGCGACATCCACGTCCTGGGCCGAGGTGTCGTCCTGATCGGGATGGGGGAGCGGAGCACTCCGACGGGCGTGGAGATCCTGGCCCGCGAGCTCTTCCGCAGCGGACAGGCCAGCACCGTGATCGCCGTCCAGCTCCCCAAATCGCACGCCTTCATGCACCTGGACACCGTGCTGACGATGATCGACGTCGACACCTTCGTCCGCTATCCCTACCTCGACCCGAAGGCCCTGCGTACCTGGGTGATCGTCCCCGCCGACCCGCAGGAGACCGTCGAGCACGACACCGGCGGCCTGCACGTCGAGCAGCGCGACGACCTGTTCGCCACCATCGCCGACGCCCTGGGCCTGGACAAGATCAGGGTGCTGTCCGCCGATGAGGACGCTCGGGCGGCCGAACGCGAGCAGTGGGACGACGCCAACAACTTCCTCACCGTCGCACCCGGGGTCGTGGTCGGCTACGAACGCAACACCGTGACCAACGCGATGCTCCGGGACAACGGCATCGAGGTCATCAGCATCCCTGGCAGCGAACTGGGCCGCGGCCGGGGCGGCGCACGCTGCATGACCTGCCCCACCCAGCGCGACGGAATCTGACCCACCCCGCGACCCGTGCCCCGGCGAATCCGCCACCATCCACGATCAGCCCCCTGTGAGGACTTCCCCCATGCCTACGTCGACGCCCACGACCGCCACCCACCACCGGCCCGGCTCCCTCCTGAAGGAACTCGACCTCGACAAGTCGGGATTCCTGGCGCTGATCACCGCGGCCGGGCAGCTCAAGGCAGCCAAGGCGAACGGCTCCGAGCGCCCCCAGCTGGAGGGCAGGAACATCGCGCTGGTCTTCGAGAAGAGCTCCACGCGCACCCGCTGCGCGTTCGAGGTCGCTGCTCACGACCAGGGCGCACATGTCAGCTACCTGGGCCCGGAGGGATCCCACATCGGACGTGAGGAGTCGATCCGTGACACCGCCCGGGTGCTGGGCCGGATGTTCGACGGTATCGAGTTCCGCGGATTCGCCCAGGACACCGTGGAGGAACTGGCCGACCACGCCGGCGTCCCGGTGTGGAACGGGCTCACCGACGAATGGCACCCGACCCAGATGCTCGCCGACGTCCTCACCATGACCGAACACCATGCCGGCCCCGTCGAGGAGATCGCCTACTGCTTCCTGGGCGACGGCCGCAACAACGTGGCCCGCTCCCTGCTGATCACCGGGGCACTGCTCGGCATGGACGTCCGCATCGCCGCACCGCGCGACCTGTGGCCCCCGGACGACGTGATCGCTGAAGCGGACCGGCTCGCGGTGACCAGCGGGGCACGGGTGATGGTGACCGAGGACGTCGAGCAGGGCGTGGCGGGCGCCGACTTCGTCTACACCGATGTCTGGGTCAGCATGGGGGAGTCGGACGAGCAGTGGAGTACCCGCATACCGCAACTGCTGCCCTACCGGGTCACCGAGAAGGTGCTGCTGGCCTCCGGCAAGCCCGACACGAAGTTCCTCCACTGTCTGCCGTCCGTCCACGATCGCAGCACGCAGCTCGGCCGGCGGCTGTTCGACCGCTTCGGCCTCGACGGGGCGGAAGTCACCGACGAGGTCTTCGAGTCGCCGCGCTCAGTGGTCTTCGACCAGGCCGAGAACCGCCTGCACACCATCAAGGCCGTCCTCGTCGCCGCGCTGGGTGCCTGAGATGCGCATCGTGGTCGCGATCGGCGGCAACGCACTGCTGCGGCGCGGTGAGAGGCCCGATGCCACCGTGCAGGTCGACCACATCCGAGCCGCCGCCCAGGCACTCGCGCGGCTGGCACTGGAGCACCAGCTGATCATCTGCCACGGCAACGGTCCCCAGGTCGGGATGCTCTCCCTGGAGAGCGAGAACGACCGCGAACTGACGCACCCGTACCCGTTCGACGCACTGGTCGCGCAGACCCAGGGCATGATCGGTTACTGGCTGGCCCAATCGCTGCGCAACGCGGGGGTGATCAAGCCGGTCATGAGCCTGGTCACCCAGACGCTCGTCGACCCGTCGGACCCCGCCTTCGCGACCCCGACGAAGTTCGTCGGGCCGGGATACCCGCACCGGCAGGCCCAGCAGCTCGCCGACCGGCACGGCTGGACGATCGCAGTGGACGGCGACCGATGGCGCCGGGTCGTCGCCTCACCCGAACCACTGCGGATCATCGAGCAGGAATCGATCGACCTGTTGCTCGACCACGAAGCGACCGTCATCTGCGGGGGAGGCGGCGGTATCCCGGTCACCCAGGACGGTACCGGTCAGTCGAAGGGTGTCGAGGCGGTGGTCGACAAGGACGCTACGGCCGCTCTTCTCGCGGTGGCCGTCAAGGCCGACCGACTGCTGATCCTGACGGACGTGCCCGCGGTGATGGAGGGCTTCGGCACCCCGCAGGCCACCCCACTGCGCCGGCTGGCCCTGGACGGTTTGGCAGCGCTGCACTTCCCCGCAGGCTCCATGGGACCCAAGATCGCGGCCTGTCGGCACTTCGTCGGGGCCACCGGCAGAACAGCCGCCATCGGATCGCTCGACGACGCCGCGGCGGTACTCACGGGCGACGCCGGAACGGTCGTCGTCCCCGGCGATTCTTCGGATACGAGCAGCGGGATGACGGCCGGGGCGGACGCGGCAGTCGGGCGCTGATGACCTCCGCCGGCCCGGCTGCTGAGCTGGGCCGGCGGAGGTGCCGTGCCGCAGGCTGCCCACGGTCAGCAGCTGTGCCCCGGCCGCAGCCCGTTGAGCGTGCGCGGCTCCGGGTGACCGACGGGGTCAACGGACGTGAATCCGGCGTCCGGTGATCCGGTCCGGGGCGATCCGCACCCACATGGCGCGGTCGCCGCCGGCCCATGGCCCGCTGTGGGTCCGTTCGATGAGGTGCCGGACAGTGTCCGGGTCCGTGACATGTTCGGCGTTGCCGACGACGAGCACGCTCCATCCCTGGCTCAACGCCTCGTCGATGTGATCCACCTCGAAGGCGACCCGGGCCCCGATGGACAGTGCGGGCGCGGATCCCGGCGATGTTCTGAAGACCAGCGACCCGTCCGCCATCTGGTAGTTGACGGGGACGATGGCGGGACCGTCGTCCCCGGTCACGGCAACGCGTCCCACCCCGTGCGTGGACAGCCGTGCTCGGCATTCTTCCGGCGTCATCTCCACCAGTTCCGGATGGCGCGCCGCCTTTCCGAGGCCGGGTGGCAGATCCGTGCCGCCCCCGCGCAGCTCGGACACCGTGGTCTGCAGCGCGTCGGCGAGGCTGAGGAGGAGGACCGCGCTGGGGACTGCGGTCGGCTGTTGCTCCAGGTACTCCAGATAGGGAGTGGCCATACCTGCCAGGTCGGCCACCTGTTCGCGGGTGAGGCCCAGTTGCTCGCGACGCAATGCCATGCGCCGTCCCATGTCTCCGACAGGCCGGTGACTGACGGAAGCGGCGTCTGTTCTCGTCTGCTGGTTCATGGCCAATCGCTTCCCTGGTGATGTCGGTGGGTCCCCGGGTTCGGTGTCAGTTCCGGTGTCAGCTGTCGTCCTCCGGACCGCCCACCGATACGGAGGCGCCGTGGTTCACGCCGAAGGGGCCGTACAGGTCGAGCAGCCGGGTGCGCGTGGAGCGCAGCCGGTCTCCGATGACCGCGGCGCAGAGCAGGACGAACTCATGTCCCAGAGCGGGATCGGCAGCACACAGTTCACGGACCGCCGCCGCCGGGAACTCGGTGGCCTGCACGGCGGTGTGTGCCTGGGCGCCGAGTTGCCACCGGAACGGCGGGAACAGCCAGGACCAGCCGAGGAGTTCGCCCGCCGAGACGGTCTGCACCACGGCTGCCTGCCGTCCGGGGACGTGCAGGTCCAGGGTCACCTCGCCGCGGTCCAGGACCCAGAAGCGTTCAGCGGCCTGGTCGGCGTCGAAGATCCGTGCGCCCGCGGGAAAGGCGACCGGTCTGGACAGCGCCATCAGCCGGTCACGGTGTGCGGTGGTCAGCGTGTCAAGAATGGAGTGTGTCGTGGACATCGCACTGTCCGTTTCCGCGGCTCCGCGGTCTTCGACGTGTGCAGGCGTGGTCGCGCTTCGCCGCTTTGGTCGACCGTCGTTCCTGCCTGCCCTCTCATCCTCACCCCGGGGCGCGGACGCGGGCAGGGGCCGAACGTCCTCAGCCGGCGGCAGGGCGGCCCGGGTACGATGATGTTGCAAGCTGGTCACGGAAAGTGACGATCCCCCCGCCCCGCCCGCACCGCCCCTTCAGTGTTCGATGGGCTCACAGGTGGTCTCACCGCCACCGCACCCCATCCCGTCCGCGGGCAGCTGGAGGGTGCGGGAGGTTCCCGGGGCGAGGGTGAGGGCGCGGCCCGCGAGCCGGATGCGGACGGGAGGCTCGTCGGACGGCGGAACGTTGATGCTCAGGCTTCCGGCGTGCATGGTCAGCCCGATGCCCCAATGGCTTCGGTAGCGGATGGAGAGGCCGTATTCCGACAGTTCCGGGAGCGGCGCCGGGTCGAGTGACAGCTCGTCCTCGCGGAGTTCCAGTCCGGTCAGACCGCGCTGGACGAGGTCGAGCGTGCCGGCCATGGCGCCCAGGTGGATGCCCTCGGCGGTGGTGCCGCCCTGAAGGTCGGCAACGTCGCCTGTGAGCGCTTCCTGGCAGTACTTCCAGGCGCCGGCTCGGCGGGCCCGGGCCAGTACCCATCCGTGGACCAGCCCGCTGAGGGTCGAACCGTGGCTCGTTCTGCGCAGGTAGTAGCCGACGGTCGTGCGCCAGGTGTCGTCGTCGAGTCCGTACCCGAGGCGTCGGAAGAGCGTGGTGAGTTCGGCCGGTGAGAAGAGGTAGCCGAGCATCAGAACGTCGGCCTGCTTCGACGCCTGGTACCCGTTGACGGTGTCGCCCTCGGCCTCCAGGATCCGGTCGAGGCGCCGGATGTCGCCGTGCCGGGCACGGTAGCCGTCCCAGTCCAGTTCGGCCAGGTCGCCATAGCCCTCGAACTGGCTGATGATCCCGCGATGGAAGGGCACCCGCAGCCGGTGCGAGACGTCCTCCCAGAGTTTGAGTTCTCCCGTGTCCAGCCCGATGCGCTCGAACAGCGCCTGGCGGCGTGGGGCCGGCAGGCTCGTGGCGAGTTCCAGAGCGCGGGCCAGGACCCAGGCGGCGGTCACATTGGTGTACGCGTTGTCGTCGAGGCCTGGCTCTGCGGCACCGGGGTACGCGTCGTGGTATTCGTCCGGGCCGACCACGCCGCGGATCCGGTAACGGCCGTATTCCTTGTCCCAGACCGCCCTGTCCGCCCAGAAGCGGGCGATCTGCAACAGCATCTCCGCGACCCGCCGTGTGCAGGAACTCGGTGTCCCCGCTGGCCTGGCAGTACTGCACGACGTTGTAGGCGATCGCCGAACCGACATGGTGCTGGAGGCGTGAGTGATCGGGCAGCCACCGTCCCGACCGGGGATTCAGGTGCAGTGTCTGGGTCTCCTCGCGGCCGTCGCTTCCGCTCTGCCACGGATACATGGCGCCGGTCCGGCCGGCCGCGGTCGCCGACCGGCACGCCTGGCCCAGCCGCCGGTAGCGGTAGGACAACAGGGCCCGGGAGACCTCCGGGAGATGCAGGTTCAGAAAGGGCAGGACGAACAGTTCGTCCCAGAAGACATGGCCGCGGTAGGCCTCGCCGTGCAACCCGCGGGCCGGCACGCCTGCATCGAGATCGGCGGTGTGCGGGGAGAGGGTCTGCAGCACATGGAACAGATGCAGCCGCAGCACCTCCCCGGCCTCGCCCGGCACCTCCAGCTCCGCCCGCTGCCACAGGCGCTCCCACGCGGCTTCGTGGGACGCGAGCAACGTGGTGAAGTCGCCGGCCCGCCGCACCCGGCCGATGGCCGCGTGCAGCGGATCGCTGATCGCCGGATCGCGCGACGTGTGCAGGCCGACGGTCTTCTCGACGACGACAGGGGCGTCGGGCGCGATCGGCAGCCTCAGCGCATGGGTGGCGGTGCGGTCCCCTGCGACGAGCCGTACCGAGGTGGGGATGCTGCCGGCCACCTGGGTTCGGGCGGCCAACGCGATGAGGATGTCGGAGGTGGTGGTGCGGCACTCCAGCCACACGGTGTCCGGCGCGGTGACCCCGGTGTGCCAGCGGCCGAGGTGCCGGCCGTTCAGATCGCGATAGCGGTCGACGCCCGAGTTGGTGACATCGCCGTCGAGGGCGGATTCCACCTCCAGCTCGCCTGCCCAGCCCTCGGCGGTGAACTCGGTTCGCAGGCGGCCAGATGTGGATCGCCCATGTGCACGAGTCGGGACTGCACCACGGTGATCCGGCGGCCCCGCACGTCACACAACCGCATCCGTCGCGTCAGCGTGCCCTGGCGCAGATCCAGGACCTGTCGGTACTCCAGCAGCGAACCGTCGTCGGGGGAGAACCAGGGGCCGGGCGCGGTGCCGCCGTCGGGATCCGGGTCGGAGGCCGCGTCACCGGCGCGAAAGCGCAGCGGCAGCCAGTTCGGCAGGTTGACGATGTCCTCGTTCTCGACCGTACGTCCGGATATGTTCGAGGTCAGCCGGTTGTAACAGCCCGCCGCGTAGGTCCCCGGATAGTGCGCGGTGCCCGCCGCCTCCTCGGGCGCGGCGCCGCGGGTGGCGAAGTAGCCGTTGCCGAGGGTGCACAGCGATTCGCGCAGCCGCTCCTGCGCTGGGTCGTATCCCTCATAGTTCCAGGTCCGGTCCGGCATCGTCAGCTTCCTCCACCGATCAGCAGTTCGGCCAGGTCGCGGACCACGATGCTCGCGCCGTGTTCGCGCAGATCGGTGGCGCTGGTCGGTCCCGCGGTGCGGTCGACGCCGACCACCAGGCCGAAGCCGCCCCGCCGGCCCGCTTCCACGCCCGCCAGAGCGTCCTCGATCACGGCCGCTTCCGCCGCGGGTACGCCCAGGCGACGGGCGGCTTCCAGGAACAGTGCAGGGTCGGGTTTTCCCGCCAGTTTCAACCGGGCGGCTTCCTTGCCGTCCACCACGGTCCGGAACAGGTCCTGGACGCCCGCGCCCGCGAGGAGTTCGGGCGCGTGGCGGGAGGCGGATACGGCGGCGCAGGGCACACCGGCGGCACGCAGCGCGTGCAGTACCCGCACGGTGCCCGGCCAGGCGGCGATGCCACCTGACCGCAGCTGCCGCGTGAACAGTTGCTCCTTGCGGGCGGTGACCGCCTGCACGGTGCTCGTTCCGGGCGGGTCGTCGGGATCGCCCAGGGGAAGCCGCAGGTCGCGCGAGGCGAGGAAGGCGGCCGCGCCGTCGAGGCGGCTCCTACCGTCGACGTAGCGCCGGTAATCCTCCACCGGGTCGAACGGGCGGTCGTCTCCCGCTGCCCGCAGGCAGGCGTCGAATGCGGTCTGCCAGGCGGCGGCGTGCACCCGGGCCGAGTCGGTGATGACCCCGTCGGTGTCGAACACCACGGCCCGGACCGACTGCAGGATCGGCAGCATCGGCGTCGCCGCTGACGCGTCGGCGTTCTCCTTCGTCAGGGGGCGCAGCCGTCGCGCGGCGTCGTGGCCCGCCGTCGTCACAGCCGGGCCGCGACGTAGGTGGTGAGGTCCAGCAGGCGGTTGCTGTAACCCCACTCGTTGTCGTACCAACCGAAGACTTTCACCAGGTCACCCTGCGCCTGCGTGAGCCCCGCGTCGACGATGCACGACGCCGGGTCGCCGATGATGTCGCGCGAGACGATCGGCGCGTCGGTCACTCGCAGGACGCCTCGCAACGTCCCCTCGGCGGCCTCCGTGAATGCCGCGTTGACCTCCTCGGAGGTGACGTCCTGCCGGAGCAGCACCGTCAGGTCGGTCAGGGACCCGTCCTCCACCGGAACCCGTACCGCGATGCCCTCCAGGACCCCGGCCAGTTCGGGGAGCACGATGCCCACTGCGCGGGCGGCGCCCGTGCTGGTCGGGATGATGCTCACGGCGGCGGACCGGGCGCGCCGCAGGTCCTTGTGGGGGCCGTCGAGCAGTGCCTGGTCGTTGGTGTAGCCGTGGACGGTGGTCATCATGCCCTTGATGATCCCGAAGCGTTCGTGCAGAACGTGGACCATCGGTACGACGCAGTTGGTGGTGCAGGACGCGTTCGAGACGATGTGGTGCCGGCCGTGGTCGTAGTCGGTCTCGTTGACGCCCATGACCACGGTGAGGTCCACGTCCTTGGCCGGCGAGGAGATCAACACCTTGCGAGCCCCGGCCTTCAGATGCAGCGATGCCTCGTCGCGGGTCCGGAAGCGGCCCGAGGACTCGATGACGATGTCCACCCCGTAGGTACCCCAGGACAGTTCCGGCGGATCGCGGACCGCGGTCACCACGATGCGCCGGCCGTCGACCGTGATCGACTCCTCGTCGTGGCTGATCGCCCGTCCGAGGCGTCCGAAGGTCGAATCGAACTCCAGCAGGTGGGCCAGTGTCGCGGCCGGGGCGATGTCGTTGATGGCCACCACCTCGACCGGGGCGGTGCCGGCGTCTGCCCGGTCCAGGACACAGCGCAGGTAGTTGCGCCCGATGCGGCCGAATCCATTGATGCCTACACGTATGGCCATGATGACGTCTCCTCGTTCGGTCGGTGATGGTCCGTCGTGTCCCGCCGGGTCGTGCGACGTGGCTGGACGCAACGGTGCTGGGCGGGTGTCGGGGTGGGGGTCAGAGCAGCCTGCGGTGGTCGCGGACGACCGGCAGTCGCGCCCAGATCCGGCCGAGGCCCCAGACGGTGCCGGCGGAGGCGACGGCGAGCGCGATCATGACCGCCGCGTAGAGCAGGTGGTGGTCGACGAGCGGGTTGCTGGACATGCTCAGCGTTCCGTCGGAGGCGTGGCGGGCCGGCGGCCATTCCGCCATCCACATCAGCGCCATCATGGCGGTGCCCCTTCCGGGATCTGGAGGAGGGACGCGGCAACCGCGTCCGCTCTCAATGTGCCGTCGCGGCAGCCGGGACCGCAGGGGCCCGCAGTCCCGACGACCGGGCCGAACGTCCCTACTCCGAGGGCCCGTTCAGCCGGCCGGGTACGTTGAGTCCGACCTGTTCGGTGCTGGCGTCGAGGCGCGGTTCGTCGTCACACCGGACGCCGGCCCCACTCGGGAGCGGTCAACGCCCAGGCCCTTTCCCATTCCGTCATGCGCCGCCGATCGGCACCCCGGCGGACCAGTCCGCGCACCATGACGATCGCGAATGCCGCGCAGCCGACGCCCAGCGCACCACCGACCAACGTCATCGACGTGAGCTCTTCGCCGGCCACGGGCGCCGGGACCTGCCGGCCGGTCCGGTCCAGCCACACCGTGGTCCTCGAACCGCGCAGACTTCCGGCATCTGCTTGCACCGCACCGGTCCCCGTGGTTCCGGCGGCGGCGGTCCAGCGCACCTTGACGTCATAGTGCACAGTGCCGCCGCCCGGTCGCGGAACCGCCTCCGGCGCGTTCTCCAGCAGGACCGCAGTTACGGGATGCCGCGACGCCCGCTGCTCCTTCGAGGCCTGGAGTGCGGCGGTGTGGGCCGCGCGCCCGGCGGTGAAGGCGGCCGCGGGCAGAAGGAGCAACAGCGCAAGTGCCGTTGCCAGGTTCACCCAACTCTCGATCACGTCCGAGCGGCGGCACAGCGGATTGCTCCGCCGCTGCCGCCACCGCAGTTGCTTCTTCACGGTGTCGCGACCTCCTTGACCAGTTCGCGTGCGACACCGCGTGCCCACAGCCGGATCTGCTCCGGGTCGCGGAAGTCTCCGCCCCGGCCGGACTTGACGATCATGCGGGCGATCCGGCCCTTGGCGCCGTCCTGCAGGCAGCCGCCGAACGTGACGTGTCCGCGGGCCTTGAGACGGTCGACGAGGCGCTGGACACCTGACACCGGAGAGATGAGGCCTCCACGGGCTGTGGCGTCGAGAGGTCCGCTGCTGAACAGCCAGACGGGCCGCTCGGTCAGATCCGCCTCGTGGTGCCCGGCGAAGCGGACCGCCTCGCGCCGCCACCGGCCCGCGTACAGGGCGCTGCCGAGGACAACAGCGTCGTAGGGGCCGACTCTCTGCACTTCTCCGACAGCCCGGGCCTCCGCCGCCAGACCCTGCTCACGCAGCGCCTCGGCGATCATCGTGGCGATGCCCGCGGTGGAGCCGTTCTTCGATGCATACGCGACGAGTACGCGTTCGGTCATCACAGGTCTCCTGACAGCTTTCACAGCCGGCGAATTCGGTGCGGCGCGGCAGCGCGCTCCGTCCCCGAGCCCGCCGGTGGCCGGCGGACCGGCTCCGTTCCAGCCTGAAGGCCGTGAACCCGCTGGGGGAGGGGCCGCAGGGCCCTGCCAAGGGCCCGACCGGCCCCATGAACCCTGGCCATCACGCGGCGGTGGTGGCGGCGATGTTCACAGGGTTGGGCCTTGGTGTTCATCGTTCGGCTGGTCGGGCGGTCCGGGTGACCAGCAGGCCCGTCCGACCGGCCCAACATGACTTACACTTGAAGAGTTCTTCAATTTGGCATTTAACGGACTGCTTAATGGATGAGGATCGACTGGCGAGGTGTGACGAGGCCCTTCATCGATGTGAGGTGTGAACAGGTCGACTCGCGTGGCGTGAGGGCAGCGGCTGGGGGACCGGAACGCTGCCCAGCGTTCGTGGCGGAGCTCGGCGTAAGCGAAGGCTGCAGAAGGTGGGAGATGAGACGTTGCCAAACGTGCAGATTCCGCTTTATCAGGCGAAAGCGGAGTTCTTTCGAATGCTGGGGCATCCGGTACGCATCCGTGTGCTGGAGCTCCTCCAAGCTGGGCCCATGCCGGTTCGGGATCTCCTGGCCGCAATTGAGGTTGAGCCGTCGAACCTTTCGCAGCAGTTGGCTGTTCTACGACGTTCGGGGATCGTGGTCGCCAGCCGTTCGGGGGCAACCGTGAACTATGAGTTGGCGGGCGCGGATGTGGCGGATCTGCTGCAAGCCGCACGGCGGACCCTGGGGCAGTTGCTGGCGGGCCAGGAGGGACTGCTGGCAGAACTTCACGCGGACCAGGGAGCGGATGACGCAGTCAACGGGGATCAGGTCATCCGGTGAAGCGCCGTGGCGCGACGTCCGGTACCGCGCCCCGGGTGCCGTGGCCGTTGGCGAACTCACCACAGTCGATCGCGCGATCAACTACCGCCACCCTCAGAGGGCTGGGGCATTGCCGCGACGGTTCGGTGCAGCGGCTCGGCAATGCTCCGTGTCATGGTCCGGTGACCAGCGTTGCGTCCGCGTGCCGGGAGGCGGATCCGGCACGAGTCGTGGCGATGAGGCCTCCGCGACCCGCCCGGTGTCGCGGATCCCGCGCAGCAGGATCATCCAGGCCCTTGCCCGTCGATCGATGGTGCGCCTTGCACGTGGTGCAGCGGCCACCCCGCATTGCCGGAGCGGGGGTTCTCCTGCAGGGCGGCCGCCGTTCGTGGGTGTCAGGTCGAACCAGGCGGGCGCAGGAAGTTGGCCCTCTGGGGTGGTCCGTTGGCCACCTGAATCTACGAGACTCGTTAATTGCCAATGTTAGCAACTATAGAGCCTGTGCAGAGCGGGAACGCGCAAGCTGTGCCTGCGGTGGGACCGTAATGCAGGGGCAGGCACCGCTAGGCGGCATGTTGCGGGCGGTAGGGCCCAGTTCCCCGCCCGGGCCGCAGGTTGGCCACAGCATGACAGGTGAGCGTTTCTTCGGCGGAACCGCTTCCAGCTGCTGCGCCGGTGGCCGTCACGCCGCCGTCCTTGGATTCGGACCGAGGGTGAGGACGCCGAGCGCAACGCCGTCGTCGTCCACTACGGGCCACACGGCCAGTGACCTCTCGCGCATAGTGGCCTCGGCCTCGCTGAGGGGCATGTCTGAGAGGGCGAAGGGACTGCAGTCGTGGGGGATGTCGCGCACGCGGGTGGCCTCGGTATACCAGGGCTGGGCGCTGTGGGCGGTGAGCTGATCGCGGGTGACGATGCCGGCGCAGTGACCCTCGTCGTCGCGGATGAGGACGTGGTCGGTGCGGGCGCCGTGGAGCACGGCGAGGGCTCGGTCGATGGTCGTGTGGTCGCTCACCTGTAGCTCGGGGAGCGCCATGGCGTCGGCGACGGTCGGGCGGGCGGCATCGGTCATGGTCGGCTCCGCAAGGTTCGGGCCCGCGGTCCGGTCAGGAGTGGCCGGGTGGCGAGGTCGTCAGGGTGGGATTGGTGGCACGGAGGTCTTGCAGGAGCTCGGCCTGGCCGGCCAGGACGCCGCTGAGGATGGTGCGGGCGACCGTCAGGAGCTCGGCCACCTGGGGGCTGGTGAGCCGGTAGTAGACGGTGGAGCCCTCCTTGCGGGTTGCCACGAGGTTCGCGCGGCGCAGCACGGCGAGTTGCTGGGAGAGGTGGGCGGCTTCGATTCCCACCTCGGGCAGCATTTCCGCCACCGCGTGTTCCCGCTGGCTGAGCAGTTCCAGCACGCGGATGCGGACCGGGTGGCCGAGGGTTTTGAAGAAATCGGCCTTGAGTTGGTACAGCGGGGCGCTCACGTGGGCCGCCTCCAGGGTTCCGGGGCCGGGTCCCGGCACATGGTCGGTGGATTCCGGGCAGCAACGGCGTGCGAGCACCCTGTCCCGACCCGGGCGAAGCAAGGAACTGATCTCTTGCCGACTTTAGCAATTCCGTGCGGTTCTCCTCGTTCAGGCGGCGCGCGAGGGCCCCGCCTGCCGCCGTCGGCCGGTTTCCGCGGGCTCCGGAGCCTGGGCAAGAGCCGTCAAAGCGACATCCAGGTCGGGGAAGACCCGGACACCGACCAGGGCATTCTCCGTCAGCAGCGGGGTGGGGCGACCTCGGAGCCCGCACAGCGCCAAGCCGGCGGGCGCTGCAGCGAGGATCGCGGCCTCTCCGTCCGGGCTCCAGCCCATCAGCCCGGACACGTCCAGCACCAGCGTTCCCGTGGTTCGCGCCCGGGCCCAGCCGACCGCTCCGGCGAAGCGGTCGGTAACGCGTCGGCCCAGATGGCCGTACAGATGCAGCACGCCGGTGCCGTTGCGGTCTTCGAAATTCCACTCCATGGCTACTTCCGCCCCCGTCGCTCACTGCTGGGGATCACACCCGCAGGGCCGGCGGTGGCCACCGATTGCCCTGGTGCCAGGTGCCCGTCGCGAAACCGCCGCGCCCATGTGGAGGGGAGCCATCCCGGCCAGGGGTGATGTTGATCGAGGTCGCCTCCGGCTTGGCCGTTCTCATGGGGCGGCATCGCGTGAGCGCTCCGGCCCGCACGGCGTGCGGTGCTGGAGAACGGGTGCAGCATGCGGTCGTTCCCACACCGCGGACAGCGGCTGCTCGCGTCGAGGGCGGCGGGCCTGCAGCGCAGGGTGCAGGCGGGGCAGAACAGGACCGGAGCTTCGTCGCCGCGGATGGGTGTGATGCGCATCCGCCTCTTCATTCCATTCTTCATAGTTGCCAATCTTAGCAAGTGCTAAGGTTGGCATCTAGTGGCCGCTCCGGGGCCCTGACATCCGGAGCGGCCACTTCACCCACTGCACAGGTGCGCCGATGGCTGTTGCCGGTCCGTCGTTCCCCGCTACCGGGTGTGGGCGGAAAACAAGGGAGTTGCTGATGGGCGAGGGATTCAGGGCCGCTCTGCAGCGGCAGGCGGCCACGCTGTGTCAGGCGCTGGCTGATGCCGCCGAGGCGGGAGACGTGTGGATGGTCGCCGTGTACTCGGTCGACCTGGAGGAACTGCAGCGTCTGGGACGGACGCACGATGTCGAACTGCCGGTCCCGGTGCCGCCTGCCGCGGTGAGGCAGAGGTGATCTTGGTGTCGTGCCGCGGCTCGAGCTCCTCCTGCCACCACCGCGGATCCCCGTGCCGGGGCCCGGGGCGAGGGGGATCTGGCGCCGAGCCATGACGTGGGCTCGTGCGCGACAGGAGGCGCGGGTATTCGGCCCGACCTGTTCCACCGCAGGCGATCCGGCCGTGGGAGCTCGCCCGCGCACCCTTGCGGCCTCGGCCGCCCCATGCCCACAGAGCGCTTCCCACATTGGAGCCCACCGATGACGCAAGCTCTGCCCAACCTGCTGCCCGTCTCTGCGGACATGGCCCGGTCCCTGCTGGCGTCCGACAGGGCCGGCCGGCTGACACGCTGCGATCCTGCCCTGGCGGCCATCCCGGTCCAGCATCACCTGCTCGACGACGGACAACTCATCCTGCGCGCGCAACGGCCCGCCCCGGCATCCCGGTTCGCCTTCCCCAGGCAGCTCACCTATCAGGTCGACCAGATCAACATGCGGGACCACACCGGATGGACCGTCATCGTCACCGGTCTCGCCGACCAGATCACCGGCACCCGCCTGAGGCACTACCGGGCGCGACTGGGTGCCACAGCAACGGTGCACGCCGAGCATTTCCTGCTCATCCACCCCCGGCGCATCACGGGATACCGCCTTACCCGCGACACCTGGTGACGGGTGCACTCCGGGTGCCGCACCGGTCGGCAGCGTCCAGCAGCGGGAATGCCCGATGACCCAGCCCCCTGCCCGAACGCGACCCGAGTACGGCCTTGAGGTGACGTTCCGCTGTCCGGCGTTCTCCACGGTGGCGGCGATCCTCGCCGTGACCGCAGGGGCGGCACTGGTCGCTGAGGACATCCATCCGGACACCGGTGCGCAGCGCGTGATGGTCGACACCGATGGTCCGCAGACCCTGCACCGCCTGCGCAACCTGCTGCGTGACCGGCTCGGCGACGACCTGATCCACCTGGCGGACCCCGTGTTCGAAGCGGCCGCCACCGGCAAGACCACGCAGCGACTGTGCGTGCCGGCCGCCTCTGAGCGCGATCGGGCCCTGCTGGACAGCACGGCGGACCGGCGCGTCATCGAGCACCTGCTCCTCCAACGCGGTGACGTGGACCGGTACACCGGCCGGGGTCGGCGCATCGCGCTGCTGTCCAACGCCTCCGCAGTCGCCGGCCTGGGTCCTCTGCCGGTCACCTGTGTGCTGCCCGCTCTGGAGTCCGCCGCGGTCCATTTGCGCCGTGCCACCGGCCTGGACATTCACCCCCTGCCGGTGGCGGCAGACACCCCTGGGGCCCTCGCCACGATCGCCACCGCTCTCGCACCCGGCTTCGCTGTCCTGTGCCTGATCCACACCCATCCGCTGTACGCCCATGCCGTCCGGGCGGCGTTGGAGGGCTCCTCGACCCCCGTCGTCGATGCCGTCTGCCACGCCCATGCCGTCGCCACCGCGGCAGCCGCGCTCAACGCCCTGGACCGCAAAGGGATTCCGCTGGACACGGCGCGGGTGGTGCTGTCCGGGCCCGAAGCCGGCTGCGAGTTGTCCGGTCTACTGCTGTCCGCGGGTATCCGTGACCTGACCATCGATACGTCCGGCTCACCTATCACGCCGTTTCCCGCTGATCTGGTGGTGGATCTATTCGGTCTGCCGGCACCCCGGGACGGGACTCCGGTCCTGCGTGCCTGCCCGCAGGAGCTGCCGCCTCTGCATGCGAGCACTCAGCAGCCACACCCCTTTCACGCACTGCCGGCCTTGCTCACCGTCGCTGCCCGCACCCGCCACTTGGGTCCGCACGGCCTGGTGAGCGCTGTGCGGGCGCTGGCCGCACGGGCTCCGGCAGGGGGCCTGCTGCCGCCGGTCGGGCAAGCCGGGCTGGTCCAGGCGCTGACGCTCGCGTTGCTGCCCGGCTCCTCGCACCCCACCGATGTCTGACCCCAGGGATCACACCCCTGGTCGCTCTCTACCCGTAAGGCGATGCGCATGCAGGTGACCCAGTCCGCCAAGCTGGCGAATGTCTGTTACGACATTCGCGGACCAGTGCTCCACGAGGCAATGCGGCTGGAGGCTGCGGGGCACCCCATCGTGAAACTCAACACCGGCAACCCGGCGGCCTTCGGCTTCGAGGCCCCGCCGGAGCCAGCCCTGACGAGTCGGTCCGGCGGTGGTTCAGGTGGCGGGTGTCAGACCGTTCTCCGGCCAGCCGGTGGTCCGCCACTCCTGCTGGCCGCTCGAGTCCTCAGCAGACACGGAATGGGCTGACAAGGCCGCGGCCAGGTCGTAGTGGATGGTCACCGGCGGATGCGATTCGCCGGGGACGACCAGCCCGTCGGCGGGGATCGCAGCGAGTTCCAGCGGCCGGCCGGCGGCAGCGAGGCGGCGGGCCGCTTCGGTCACGGCCTCCTGCCCCGCTGCTGACCATCCCCGCAGGAGAGCCAGGTCGAGAATCACGGGGCCGGCGCCTCGGGCCTGCACCCAGCCCACCGCTCCGCCGAAACGGGAGACGGAGTCAGCGCCCAGGAAGCCGGAGACGGACAGGAGCCCCAGACCCTCGAGGGTGGTGTAGTGCCATTGGATGGTCATGTTCTGCTTCTCGCTCTTCCTTCTTCGATGTGACCGCTGCGGGCCGGGCTTCTACAGCGGCAGGGTGATCCACATGTTCTTCCCGCCTCCGTCGGCGTCGGGACGCACCGTGCAGGTACCCCCGAGCTCGGCGGTCAGCTCGGCGATCATCGCCAGGCCACCACCGGCGACGGCGAACTCGACCAGGTCCGGCTGATGGGGATGACGGTCGTGGACCGCGAAGGCCAGAACATCCGCCCCGGCCGCGTACGTGACGGTGGCCTGCGGGGACGCCGTAGCGGCGTGCCGGACACTGTTCGCGACCAGTTCGCTCAGGATGAGCAGCGCGGGCCCCATGACGGGGTGAGCCCGGTTGATGCCCCAGGCGCGGTAGACGTCTTCGGCGGTCTCACGCGCCCGGGCCACCGCACCGGGCGCCATGGGAACGGTCATCACGTGCCGGTGATGCAAGTCAGCGATCCGGGTCACGAACCGTTCGACCTTCCTGAATCGGCAATCTCCGCAGTGGCGGCCGTAGCAGCGGCGAGCCGATAGCCGCGAACGGTTTGCGGGCTGATGTGGGCGAGCGTGTCATGCGGACCGAAGACCCAGCCGGGGAGCGTACGGCGGTAGTGTGCGGCCTCGTCGACGTCAACGATCAGTCCGACCGGTCCGGTGACGCTGATCGACCACCCGCTGCGCCGTGCCGCAACGATCTCCTCGGCGTTGTACGTCACAACGGCTGGTCCCGCGAGGGCGCCTTCGGGCGCCGGGACACGGACGATGAGACGACCGTTCTCCAGGACATGGACTGCGGGCCGGACCTGGGTCAGCCCGCGTTGGACGAACACCAGACGGCCACCGGTGGTGCCTCTGAGCAGCCACAGGGCTTCGGGCCCCATCATTTCCGTCATTCTGTGGGACATGGAGGTCATCCGGCCGGCTCCTCGGTAGGGATTTTGGCGGCTTCAGCGGGGATCACCAGAACTCCCGTGCGCTGCAGGTGGGTTCGGGCCGCGCGGATCGCCTCCGGCGTGGTGCTGAAGACTCCGCCGTTGGCATACAACGGATCCAGGACACCGAGCGCGTCCAGAGCCTGCCGTTGGCCGGCCTGGATGCCCGATGCCATCACGGTGATCCCGCGACGACTCAGTTTGTGCACCGCGTCCTTGAGGACCAGTGCCCCCGTGGCATCCATGGCGGTGATGCGTGACAGCCGCAGGATCACCACCCGCACATCGGCGACATCGGTCAGCTCCAGCAGGAACCGGTGCGCGGCGGCGAAGAACAGCGGCCCCTCGATCCGGTACGCCACGATGTGCTCGGCCAGCAGCTCATGCTCCTCGACGCTGTGATCGCCCGCCGGGTCGTGCTCCAGCGGGACCCGGTCCAACCGGGCGTGCTGGGCGACCGCGCGCAGGGCGACCACCGCCGCGACCACCAGCCCCAGGACTACCGCGTACACGAGGTCGAGTGCCAGTGTCGCCAGCGCGGTGAGGATCAGGACGAGTGCATCACCCCGCGTGGCGCGGACCATTGCCCGCAGCGAACCGACCTCGATCATCCGGATCGCGGTGGCCAACAGGACCCCCGCCAGCGCGGCCAACGGGATCCGGGCCACCAGCGGCGCCGCCGCGAACACGATCGCCGCCAGGACCACGGCGTGGGTGAGGGCGGCAAGCCGGGAACCCGCCCCGGAGCGCACATTGACCGCGGTACGCGCGATGGCAGCCGTCGCGGGAACTCCACCGAACAGCGGAGCGGCCAGGTTGGCGAGGCCCTGCCCGAACAGTTCACGGTCCGGATTGTGCTTCTGCCCCACCGTCATGCCGTCGGCCACGGTCGCCGACAGCAGCGACTCCAGGGCGGCGAGCGCGGCCACCGCGATCGCCGGACCCAGCAGCGAGGACACTGTGGACAGGTCCAGGAATCCGAGGGAGGGCGCGGGAAGGCCGGCCGGCAGATGCCCGATCCGGGCCACGTCGAAGTGGGCGGCTTGTGCCGCGAGGGTCGCTGCGATGACCCCGACGATGGAGAACGGCACCGTCGGACGCCAACGGGCACCGGCCAGCATCAGCGTCGCGACACCGGCCGACAGGCCGACGGCCGTCCAGTTCGGATGCGCCGCGAACTCCTCCACCGCGCGCCAGGCCACGACGAGTACTTTCTCTCCTCTTGGCGTGGCCACACCCAGCGCGGCCGGCACCTGCTGCAGTCCGATCACGCAGGCGATACCCAGCGTGAAGCCCTCCACGACCGGCGCCGGAACGTACTTCATGTACCGGCCGGCCTTCGCCACAGCCAGTGCGATCAGGATGAGCCCGGCCATCAGCCCGACGGTGAGCACCCCGCCCGGTCCGTACCGCGCCACGATCGGGACCAGCACCACGGTCATCGCCCCGGTGGGCCCGGACACCTGCAGATTCGACCCGCCGAAGACGGCAGCCACCGCGCCGGCCACCACAGCGGTGGCCAGCCCCGCCTCCGCGCCGAGCCCGGACGAGACCCCGAACCCCAAAGCC